>NZ_LIRO01000022.1:0-97303 GCF_002742025.1 Limnothrix sp. PR1529 | reverse complement strand
TAGTCAGACGCTACTAGATAAATTGCGATATTTGCAAGTTGTACTCGGTCGCTATGGCTCAATCAGTCATTGGAGCTATGATTTACTGCCAGAAACTCTTGTTGCCTAGAATATGAAGTTTTGTGTTTAGATTCAACACTTCTGGATGGCAGGGATTGCAAAAATCGATTTTTCTTGATAGTTTCGTCAGAGCAGCAAAATACACTATCAAGCAATCATGAGTCAGCATGGTTTTTTGTCTTCTTAAAGCAATCAGTATTGAATCTGAATTTCAAGAAGCCAAAAACCGGGGGGAATGCAAACTGATTCACGAGGTTGATCCACTTAGTGTTGCAATTTCCCTCTTTATTGGTTGCGGAGCAAAAGTTCATGATTGCGCGCAAAAATTCACCCCAGTATGTAACTGACTTGGAAGAAATTTATGGTGGCCCCACTCAGTCGCTTCTTGGCAGCGCTGTTTTCTATGAGGTTTTGAAGCCCGAAGATGACCTCAGCTACGTAGCGCTGAAGAAGTACAAGTATTTTGTGGGTAAGCACTGGAGTAAGGCTTATCGGGATGCATGGAAGATGGTCTATGGACGATCAATAGATGCACCGCGAGCAATTATTTCAGAGCTACGATCATTAAATGACTTCCAGGCTGAACTCTCTGCTTCTCTGATTTTGGACAACATCGATGATGCAGAGGCAGGTCAACGGGCCCTGGTTGCCGCTTTTGATGACCCAAAGACCATCGAACTGACAATTCACAAGATGGGCGATGGAGAAGCAATTTCAGGATTGGTCATTTCTGGCCGCCACGCCAACGGAGAAGCAACATTTTTGGTTTCTATCGGTGATTAGTCATCGTCAATTGGTGCTCAGATTGGGCCCAGCGTTTAGGGTCTAGCCCACGATCAATTCAATGACGATTAGCCCGATCGACTCTCAAGGGTTCGATCGGGTTTTTGGGTCTGAAAACTTGCCTTTCAATGCATGGCAGCGGGGATGCGATCGAGCCAGGCGGTCATCACTTGGGGATTGCTGGCGAAATGCAAATGTACATAGCTGCCCAAGACGGAACCGACGCAATAGCCTTCCGTGAGTCGATCGCCCCGAGAGGTCAAGAGGTCATAGCATTGAGCGATCGCCCCGGCCGCTTCGGGGTTTGCCACTTCCGAGTAGTGAAACCGATGGCCACGAATGGTTTCTCCTGAGGGCAAAGGGCCGCCAGGAGCGATCGTCGCTTCCACGTAACCCAGCTTGGGGCGGCGGGTCATTTGGATTTGCAGCGGTAATAAACCCAAGAGCGATCGCCCCGTGCCATCGGCCAGGGTCAGGCGATCGCACAGATAGATAAAACCGCCACATTCTCCATAGATTGGTTTGCCGGCCGCGGCCATTTGGCGAATGGCCGTTAAACAATCGGTGTTGTTAGCAAGCTGATCCAGGTATAGCTCCGGGTAGCCACCCCCCAAATAGAGCGCGTCACAATCGGCGGGCGGCCGATCGAGCAAGGGCGAAAATTCCGCCAACTCCGCCCCTCGATCGCGCAGAAAATCTAAATTGGCTTCGTAATAAAAACAAAAGGCCCGATCGCGTGCGATCCCGATTTTGCGGGGCGATCGACGACTGACAGCAACTGGGGCGATCGGCGCGCGTGGTTCAGGCTTCGGGGTTGGTTGCTCCCGTTGCAACCGTTGCCAGAGCTGATCCAAGTCCAGATGGGCTTCCAGCAAATCCGCCAGCCGATCGATATATTCCTCCCCCAACTGATCCTCATCGGCCATTTTGAGTCCCAAGTGGCGGCGATCAATCAATGCGGCCTCATCCCGGGGCACACCGCCCAAAATGTGCATCCGCACGCGATCGCGAGCAGCCCCCGCAATCCGATCCAAATGTGCTCCGCTGCCCACCCGGTTGCAAATTGCACCCAAAAACCGCAAATCCGGGTCAAAGGTTTCATAGCCCCAGATCAGGGCCGCCCCGCTACGCGACAGGCCCCGACCATCCAACACCAACACCACAGGCGCGTTCAACCACTTGGCCAGCTCGGCCGTGCTGCCCGCCTCTTGGTCGCCATAACCATCAAACAACCCCATGGCTCCTTCAATCACCGCCACATCGGCTCCGGCCACGGCGCGATCGAACAGCGCTTGGTTTGTTGCCTTAGGCAGCATCCAACCATCCAAATTATGGGACGGGCGACCCGTGGCCCGGCGGTGATGGCCCGGGTCAATGAAATCGGGCCCCACTTTGAACGGCTGCACCACCCATCCGCGCCGTGTCCAGGCTCGCATCAGGGCGATCGCCACTGAAGTTTTGCCCACTCCGCTGTGGGTTCCCGCCACCACTACCGTTGGAATCATGCTGCGATTGCACTCAAGGAATACGTTAACGGGGCCAGATTGCGCTTAAATTGCCTAGCAGCTTGCTCCCCATGGCCATGACCCTTCCCACAGCGCCCGCCTTACCGAACCCGATCGACCTTTGGCAGTCAACCCTGCAATGGCAGCCCGACACAACCACCCAAGCCCAATTTCAGCGGCTCTATGAGGCGATCTTGGCGGGTAACCAGCGGATGAATTTAACCCGCATTACGGAACCATTGGACTTTTGGGAAAAGCATCTTTGGGATTCGCTGCGGGGTCTATTTTCACCGATTTTGCAACCGGTACTGGCCCAGCGGGCCTCGCAAGCCATCACCGTGGCCGATTTGGGAACCGGGGGCGGCTTTCCAGGGCTGCCGGGCGCGATCGCCTTTCCAGAATGGCAATGGTTGCTGATGGATAGCACGCGCAAAAAGATTCAGTTTGTGGCGGAGGCGATCGCGGAATTGGAGTTGGGCAATGTACAAACCGCGTGCGATCGAGCAGAGCAGTTCGTGCGGCGACCGGGCCCCAAACCCAATTTTCACCTGGTGACCTTGCGGGCCGTGGGTGCAGCGGATCTTTGCGCCAGCTACGCCCTGCCAATGTTGGCCCCGCGAGGTGTTGCGATTTTGTACCGAGGTCGCTGGAGCGCAGAGGAGGAAGCCAGCCTGCAAGAGCCCCTCAGCCATTGGGGCGCAGAAATTTTGGGTGTAGATGCCTTTAAAACCCCAATTACTGGGGGCGATCGCCACTGCATCTATTTGCAAAAAATTGACTAGTTTCCCGCACCCGATCGCCCATCAGTTTGTGGAAAAGCAGCTAACGGGCGATCGGGTAACTTGCCCCAAAAACATGAAACCCCGATCACCACTAGAAACAGACATGATCATCATTTAAAAATCACCGCAAAGTCATAACAACAAAGCACTCATTCTTCAAAATTTCAGCATCAATACCTAGGGACTCTTCGGCGTAATAGCCGGAGTTGACAAGGTGTTAATAGGCTTAGGAACGTCCGACAGTTGACCAGGATTAAAGCCCAGTTGAATCAAACTAATCGACATTAACTTTTTGTCAACATAATGAATGAATGATTCTGGTTTTTCCTCAACACCGCGCGTGTTTTGCCGGGTTGCCAAATAACTCAGCAGCTCATTTCTGAGGCTCAAGCAAGATAAATAGATGGCGTGGCTATTTTTGATGTTTTCTTCTTGCTTAAAAGTCAAAGACAAATTACCGTAAAAAAGAACCACCCCCGAAGAAACCACAAAAATATTGATGACAGCATTATTGACTTCGCCCCAACCTTCTTTACTAATAAAAAATAGACAAATAACAGCGATCGCCCCCAACGTACACATCATCGCCAGCGAAATATAATACTGCTTATAGAAAAAGCCCATAATTGAAGCATTGCGATCAATCAAGACTTCAACATCCTGAAGCTGAAAAATTAATCTTGATTTCACAGAGGGCTTCGGCTTTAGCCATGCTGTTTGTAAAGCAATTTGTTCCTTAGTGAGCTTTTGGGGTGCAGTAATCCATTTTTGCTCCCATTGGCTACTCACGAGCAACAAAACATAATAAGCAATCCCAACCAAGCTCAAAAGCACCAGAACCAAAACAATATGGCCCAGGAATGTGGGCTGGCGCTTTTGGCCATTCATGATCGCCCAAGCAAGCCAACTAGGAATTTGGGGGGAAACAGGCTCTTCCATGTCCAAAAACTTTAGCCTCTTTATTGGCTAGGGATCAAGGTAGATGGGTTGTTCCATCGCCTCTTCCCAGGTCAACGGTGGGGCGATCGGGAAGGTCTCCAGCGCTAACCCGGTCTCACCATAGGCCTCATCACGCGCATCGGCATAGGCTGCTTGGATTGCGTCCGGGAGCTGAGATTTGAGAGCTGATTGCTCAAGAGCAACGAAGAAGCAACTACAGTACGAATTTGATATATTGATAGCAACATCATCAAAGAATTCACAGTTAGTTATTACTATGGGTCTAAAATCTAAGCGAACTTCTCCCATTTTTTTGAATGTGGAATCTAACAGCTCCCTGGAGCAAAATCATGCTTCTGTGCATCCTCGCAGCCGTCGTAAAATTGCCTTTGGCTGGTATGGCGGTAAGTTTTCCCACTTAGATTGGCTCTTACCTCTTTTACCCCCATGTCATCATTACTGCGAACCCTTTTCCGGATCGGGGGCTGTTTTGCTGAATCGGGAACCATCTCCCGTTGAAACGTACAACGATATTGATGGTGAAGTTGTCAATTTCTTTCGAGTCTTACGAGATCATTCAGAGAAATTAATCCGATTGATCGCCCTTACGCCCTTTTCCCGGGAAGAATATTACCAGGCAATCTATGACGATTTAGATAGTCTAGATGATATTGAGCGTGCCCGCCGGTTTTATATTCGCGCTCGGCAAACCAGAACCGGTTTAGCACAAACAGCCTCCTTAGGACGATGGGCAAATTGTAAAGACACCAGCCGATCGGGGATGTCCGGGGTTGTGTCTCGATGGCTGGGCGGTGTCGAAGCATTGGATGCGATCGCCCTCCGTCTCTTGCGAGTACAGATTGAAAACCGGCCCGCTCTAGATGTCATTCGTCTCTACGATGGCCCCAACACATTCTTTTACTGCGATCCGCCCTATTTGCACGAAACCCGAGGTGACACCAAATCCTATGGTTTTGAAATGACTGAGCAAGAACACCAAGAGTTGGCCCTCACTCTAAATCAATGTCAGGGAATGGTTGCTGTTTCGGGATACGATCATCCAGTTATGGAAGATCTATTTCCCCAATCAAAATGGCAAAAGATTCTTGGCCCGCAAAAAACAATTCATTCCACTAAAGATACACGCCAAGAAATTTTGTGGATTAATTATTCATTACCTCAATCTCAATCAGATTCTGATTCTGTTCAGCGAGAGCTATTCTGATGACACCGGATCAAATTCTTGGACAAATTTACCAATCAGCACTCATCGCAGGTAATCGTTCCTTAATTCAGGACTCTAGGCTGGTAGAGCATATCAACCGAGTTTGTCAATGTACGAGCAACCGTTCAGGCGTAAGGTTCTTGATGGCTTGTCTGTTGGGTAAACTTGATCGTCCCGAGGTCGATCCCCGAAAGCCATACACTAAAATTGGCGGCTCTGATAGCTTTTCTGGTCGCAGGTACGACGAAGACTATTTGACACCATTTATCAATCAACATCAATTACCTGTCAATTCAACAACTGCATTTCTTACTCCTACTTTCCGAAACCATGATCAGCCCTTGACTACGGATCGCGAATTAGTAGGCAGGCCGGTTGAGCTATATCGCTCAGTCCTTATTCTTTTGGAAGATGTGGCAGAAAGTCGTATTTCTGCTGAAGACTTATTGGCTGAAATTGTGAGAGTTCTTCTAGAGATTCGTGATGAACAATTACACCGAATTAACTCATTATTGTCTAGCCTAGAGCGATCGCAGGGATCTTTACCCTTATCGACAGAAGCTATTATTAAACTCATCACGCAGCATTTAGCTTGCAAAAACTCTAGTCGCTTACCAGTGCTCATTGTGGCGGCTGCTTATCAAGCAGCAAAACACCATCTGGGAGAAAAAATCTTGTCGCTACAAGCTCACAATGCTGCCGACCTACAGACCGGATCGCTGGGCGATATCGAGATCACTTTACAAGATGATTCTGCCGTTATCACAGCTTATGAAATGAAAATGCGTGCAGTTACCAAAACTGATATTGACTCTGCAATTTCCAAGATCTTGAAGGAAGGTCAAACCGTGCAGAACTATATTTTTATTACAACTGAGCCGATTGACCAACAGACTATGGATTATGCGGCAACTTGGTATGAGAAAACAGATGGTGTAGAAATTGCTGTTTTGGACTGCTTGAATTTTTTACGACATTTTTTACATTTATTTCATCGAATTCGCCAGAATTATTTAGATGCTTACCAAGAATTGGTTTTGAACGAGCCCAATTCAGCGGTTAGCCAAGCTCTTAAGGAAGCTTTCTTAGCACTTCGCCAAGCAGCAGAAAGTGACGACTAGTTTCTACGAATGACTCTAGACCAACAAAAATCCCCCAGCCGGGGCCGGGGGAACATCGTCAGGGTACATCTACCTGCCCATTACTAGCGATCGCCCAAAGTATGATCTGGAAACATTGCCCTGATTGTTAGATTCAGTTTTGGGGCAATTAATATTTCCGTTATCCGTCCGCTAAATGAGAGTTTAATTAGATTTCACAGCGGGTGTTTGTTGGTGCAGAGACCATGAATTCCGATCGCTGCTACGATCGCCCCTAACAAAGCCCAAACACCATCCGCAAAAAGATTAATTCGATGAATATTTTGTCGGGCTTCTGCGATGAATAATTGAGGCAAGTCTCTGGAGGTTTCCGCCAATTTAGCAAAGTTGGCGTAGGCCCTTTGTAACAGATCCCAATCTACCAGCGCGTAATACATACAAATCATGAAGCACAGACCACCCGTTGCAACCAGAGACAGGAGTAGTAATCGCTTAAAAGATCGTCGGAAGTTCATAAAATCAAAGGTATTGCTCCAGCGTATAGTGCTTTACAGTCTAAAAACTTTAGCCTCTTTATTGGCTAGTAAAGCAAACAAAAATCCCCCAGCCGGGGCCGGGGGAACATCGTCAGGGTGCATCTACCTGACCATTACTAGCGATCGCCCCGTGCTCAATCCGGAAGGTTCTTGCATTCCCGGCCGGAATAGCGACAATGGCATCGAGATCGATCGCCCCTTTGCCACCCCATGCCCGCCCCCGCTGACTTGGCCCGCCGCGCTGACCAACTGCGCCAAAAACTCCAGGAAGCCAGCTACGCCTACTATGTGCTGGACAATCCCGTGATGGAAGACGCGGTGTACGATCGCCTCTACCGGGAACTGGAGCAACTGGAAACTCAATATCCCGAGCTGGTTTCGCCCGACAGCCCCACCCAGCGCGTGGGCGATCGCCCGGCCGAGCGGTTCCAAACGGTGCAACACGCGATCGCCCTCTACAGCTTGGAAAATGCCTTTGATTTGGCGGAGTTGCGGGCTTGGGAGGATCGCTGGCAAAAGGTGGCCGGAACCGGGGAGCGATCGCCCGTTTTGGAGGAACTGCCCCTATTTCAGGCGGCGAACCCAGCTCGCTATGTGTGCGAACTGAAGATTGATGGCTCGGCGATCGCCCTCACCTATGAAGCGGGGCTGCTGGTGCGCGGGGCCACGCGGGGCGATGGGATCGCGGGCGAGGAGATTACCCAAAATATCAAGACGATTCGATCGATCCCGTTGCGGTTGAATACAGCCAATCCGCCGGCCCGGTTGGAGATTCGCGGGGAGGCGTTTTTGCCCCTCAGCAGCTTTGAGCAGATCAATCGCGATCGGGCGGCGGCGGGTGAGGCCCTGTTTGCAAATCCCCGAAATGCGGCGGCGGGCACGTTGCGCCAACTGGATTCGCGGATTGTGGCGGAACGGAAGCTGGACTTTTTTGCCTACACGCTCCAATGGCCGGAGGAGCTGGACTGGCCCGATCGCCCCCGCAGCCATTGGGAGTCGCTGGAACAGTTGGCGGCTTGGGGTTTTCGGGTGAATCCCAACCGCGATCGCTGCGCTGACCTGGCGGCCGTTTGGGACTATTGCCAACGGTGGGATCAAGCGCGGCACGACTTGCCCTACATGACCGATGGGGCGGTGATTAAGCTCGATGATTTGGCCCTGCAAACGGCGGTGGGCTTCACCAACAAATTTCCGCGCTGGGCGATCGCCTACAAATACCCGGCGGAGGAAGCGCCCTCGCAGTTGCTGGCGGTGACGTTCCAGGTGGGGCGGACGGGGGCGATTACCCCGGTGGCGGAGCTGGAGCCGGTGCAGTTGGCGGGAACCACCGTGGCTCGGGCGACGCTGCACAACCGCGATCGACTGCTGGAGTTGGATTTGCACCTGGGCGACACGGTGGTGATTCGCAAGGCGGGGGAAATTATTCCCGAGGTGTTGCGGGTGTTGCTGGAGCTGCGGCCCGACGGCGCGACGCGGGTGCAAATGCCCAGACATTGCCCGGCCTGTGGTGAGGCGGTGGTGCAACCGGTGGATGAAGCCGTGACGCGCTGCATTAATACCTCTTGTCCAGCGATCGTCCGGGGCAGCCTGCGCCATTGGGCGAGCCGCGATGCGTTGGATATTGACGGGTTGGGGGAAAAGTTGGTGGAACAGTTGAGCGAGGCGGGCTTGGTCAAGTCCGTGGCAGATTTGTACGGGCTGACGATCGCGCCGTTGCTGACCCTGGAGCGGATGGGGCAAAAGTCGGCGGAGAAGCTGGTGAGCGCGATCGCCCGATCAACCGGTCAGCCCTGGGCGCGGGTGCTGTATGGCCTAGGGATTCGGCATATCGGATCGAGCAATGCCAAGCTGCTGGCGGCTCAGTTTCGATCGGTGGAAGCCCTGGCCACGGCCACCGAAGAGGAATTGACGGCGGTGAACGGGATTGGGTTGGAAATTGCCAAGTCGATTCGCGAATGGTTTGGCTCGGCGGCGAATCGATCGCTGGTCGATCGACTGCGATCGGCGGGGTTGTCCTTGGCGACTGCTGACCCGGATCCGGATCAGGCGATCGCCCAGCCAACCAACGCGGCCATCAGCGGTAAGACCTTTGTGCTGACCGGAACTCTCCCCACCCTGACTCGTCCAGAAGCGAAGGAGCTAATCGAGCGATCGGGTGGCAAAGTCACCGGCTCCGTCAGCAAAAAAACCGATTACGTGGTGGTAGGCGACGAGGCCGGCTCCAAACTGGACAAAGCGCAATCCCTGGGATTGGTCTGTATTTCAGAAGCTGAGTTGCTAGAATTGCTGGCAATGGCTTAGTCCAACATTTCAAGCTTTAACTGCCCCAGACCACCGCACCAGACCAGCGCACCAGACCAGGGGCTTAAGCCCCTTGCCCCCGGCGATTGCTGTGGCCCCTGACTCCCCAAACGTCTTCGTCCGATTCTCTCCCCAGGCTTTGTTTATGAAGGTCGATCAACGTCCCCCCAGCGCTCAGCCCACCCAAGCTCCCCAGCCGATCGCCCCGTCGCGGCAACCGGGGTTATGGCGGCAACTCAGCAATAATTTCGCCCTGATGGCGACCGGGGGACTGGTGGCAATCGTGGCCACGTCGGCGGCGGGGATTGGCAACTGGGGCAAGGGGATTAGCGACTTTGTGGCGGCTCCCTTCAACACACCGCAGCCACCGGCCAAGGCCGATGTGCGATCGCTGACGATCGACCAAATTCGCGGGGCCAGCGAACTGACGACCACGGTGTTTTCGATGGAGGCGATCGTCCCGGCCCAGCGCGATCGGGTGTTGGGGCAATTCGTGGTGGGTTCCACCAAGCTGCTCTACATCGCCTATGGGGAAATCAGCGCCGGGATTGACTTCAACAAACTGAAACCGGAAGACGTGCGCCAAGGAGCCGATGGCAAGCTAGAAATTCGGTTACCGGCCCCGGAAATTCTCGATCGCAAAATCGATGTGGGTCGATCGCGCGTCTATGACTACGATCGGGGCTTTTTGGGTCTCGGCCCCGACTCGGGCCCCGAACTGATGGCCCGGGCCCAAGAGGCAGCGCTCGATCGGGTCACGGAATCCGCCTGCCAACGGGGCTTGCTCAATGAGGCCAACAAACGCGCTGTGATGGTGGTCAGCCAAATGTTGGCCCCGACCCAAGCGGGCTTGCCCAAAGGAGCCAAGCCAGTGACGATCATTCCCCAGGAGCCGGATCCCGCCGCCTGCCCGATCGCCAAACCCATTAACCCACCGGCGATCAACCCACCAGCGACCAATCCCCCGGCCACCAACCCCAACGGGGCCGCCGACCAGCCCGCCGCTCCGGCCCAATCCTAGTAGCGCGACAAGCTTGTTCTAGGCAATCAATTCGACTGTTCCTGTTACCTAATCGTTAGGCAGCAAGGGGCTTAAGCCCCTTGTTTCTGTAACTGACTCCGCAACTTTGACCCACCGAATTAAGCCTGTCGCACTACTAGGGGAGGTCTGATTGGAAGAACAAGCGATCTACAAAATTTGGAGGGATTTTAGCCAGGGTCCAGTTTGGGATTGAAATTGCTCCCAAGAGGTTTTCAGAAGCTGCAAATTTTCTGCATCACTCTCAACGGTTTCGCCGTTTTTCTGCAGCTTTAGCCCCATCCGTTTGTAGGTTTCAAAGGCTAATTCGGGGCCCGGTGTTTTGCGCCACATGGACTCTAAAAACAACAGAATTGTTTGATCAACCGCAATGCCACTGCCAACCAACGGCGCGGCCAATAGTTGAATTTTGTTTTCCGTGAGGGCACGCCGAGCAATCGCCCGGTTGAACCGATGACAGGTTTCGCGGGTTGCTTTGACGGCAGCTTGGGGAACCACGGGCATCGCCCACCCCCCATCCACCGCGATCGCCAAGGAAAGGTGCAAGTCGCGCCAAGCCAGTTTGGGTAATTGTTGAGCCAGCTCGGCCATAGTGTGGGGGCGATCGCTCAAGCTAGCAATGATGGTTTTGAAGGGTTCCGCATCCAGGTGCACCGTTGCCACCGGGCAGGGATATTCCTTGGGGATTTGGGGCGATCGCAGCGTGAGGGCGAAGGTTTGCTGATCCAAGCGATCGCGCTGGGCCAAAGAGGCGAGGGGCACGGTTCCGCGCCCAAAAATATCCCGTCGAAATGATTGGTTGGTATAAACGTCCCGCAAGGTTTCCCGCAGCACGGGATCCTCAATGGTTTGCAGGGTTTGCAACTGGTTAGGCTGCAATCGAAAGTGTTCCATTTGGTCGCCCAAGTGGGCCGAAACCAAAAAGCTGGCCTTGGCTTCATCCAGCAGTTCCACCACTTCTCGATGGAACAGCGGGTTGAAGTGACGATTGCAATATTCATGCACCAAGTAGTTACGAGACATGGTGGAAATTTGCTGGAGCCGATCGAGCGCGGCTGGCTGAGATTTGAAATAAATCGCCTCCTGTTCAGCAATGGCTTTGGCAAAATTCAGAGCCAAATCAAATCGTTTGGTAATTTGCCCCGATTGGGAGAGCACCTGCGCTTGAATTAGCTCTCGCATTCCCAAAAATGCAGACCAACCGGGCATGGCGTTGTAGCTGAGATAAACTACGCCACCAACTTTTAGTTTTTTGCGAATAAAGTTAACGATTTGCTGTCGGTTTTCGGGCGAAATCCAAGAAAAAACGCCATGGAGCGTGATGAAATCAAAGTCCGGCAATTCTGCCCGATCGGCAAAATCCTGGAAAGAGTCATCAAAAAAATGGATGTTTTTGAGGCCAATTTCGCGGGCTAAGGTTTGGGCATGAACAATGTGGCTGGGATTGAAATCCGTGGCATAAAAATCCCCTTGCGGATTGGCAGCCGCCAGCAAATTGGTGGTGTTGCCCTGTCCGCAGCCCAGTTCACAGTAGGTGAAGGCGCGATCGAGCGGGGGAGCCTGAAGCCCCTTGCACAACAACACGTAATTGAGGTGTGTGGGGGCTAATTCCCGATAAAACCCATGGGTGTAGTCCACTTCGGCCACATAGCCCTCTGTCCAACTTTGCATAGTCGCCTACTTCATCTACACAGTAACCAACAGCGATCGGGGGGCTGCTTCCCAACAGTTGGGTTGCGGGGCCCACTTCCTATCCCTGGCCATCCTCAAAGCAGCCCGCAATTCCGGACAATTACACCGGTTACAAACGGTTCGATCACCCAGTGATCTCAACCAGTGATCTCAACCAGCGATCTCAACTAGTAATCCCAACCAGCGATCTCAACTAGCGATCTCAATTAATAATCCACCGGGCAAATCTTCGACCGTCCTGAATGCATCACCGCGTCATTAATCACCACGTCATCACCAGGGCGATCGACCTGAAGTTAGCGATCGGGTTCTGGCGGCAACACGGCCACCCGCATAAACCGCAACCCATTGGCCCCCTGGAGCGATTCCACCTCGCCGCTCTCACGCTTGGAGCCAATCATGCCCTCGCGTTCCAAGTAGCGTAAATATTCCTGATATTCGTGGCCCTCATCCTCCGTGGCATAGACCACCGTGAGGCAGCCGGGCTGGGTAATTCGTTCTCCTGTGATCGCATCGCGGGCCTTGTCGATCCGCTTTTTGACAATTTCATAGCGCGTGTCGCGGGTTCCTCGCACATCAAACAGCTTCTCAGTGTTTTCATCATGCAGAATATCCACTGTGGAACCCTGCACCAACACCAGATGCGTCAAGCGTAATTGGTCACTAAGGGTGCGCTCAATTTCAAAACCCATCCGCGCACAGGCACAGACGGCCCGCAGTTGCTCGTACCGCAGACTGCGGAGGTGGAAGCTGGTGAAGTCGGGATAGATGGAGCTACCGGCATAGATCATGTGATCAATGCCGTCGGTGGATTCAATGTCGCAGTAGTGGGGGGCGATCGACTGCATTTTGCTTTGGCAGCGATCCCAGGTTTCCCGCATCCGCCGATTAATTTCGCTCACCAAGTGGTCATATTCAGCGCGGGCTTCGTAGACGGCCCCGTGGGGATTGTCGCAAGCTTGGCGATAGGCGGTGACGGCGGCGGCGGTGGCTGGATCCAGCCCTGCCAGATAATCCAAGTCGTCTTCAATGTTTTCCCGCAGGTATTGGGCCCCGCGCACTTCCGCTTCCACGGTCACGCCGCCTTCAAGGTTGTGGATATATTCCTGCAAGTCCAAGCGCAGTTGCCGCAACAGGGGCAGGTCTTTGGCCGCGCAAGCACAATCGAGAATGGCCAGGGCTTGCCGAAACTGGGACAGCAAATCCGTTTGAATGGCTCGATCGCGCGCGAGGGATGAACCGCGAATGTCGGAGATGCCATAGAGCGGATAAACATTTTCAAAGGCGATCGGTTGGGGTGGCAGGCCCCAACTGCGCCGCTCTGCCTCCTGCAAAAATTTCCATTCCACGGCCGGGTGGATGTTGCTGAAGTGGGACTGGCCGGCCTGGCGCAAGGCCACGGCCAAGGAAGGTTGCAGCAGTTCCGCTCGATTGATGTCCAACAGGTCAAAGTTATCGGGCAGACGACTGGCCACCCCCACTAACCCCATCAACAAGGGGGGACGATCGCCCGCCTTATCCCGCAGCAACAGGGGAATCAACAGCAGCGATCGGGCCCCGCGATCACGCAAATCCTGTTCGAGGGGGGTGACGGCCTGGGTGGCCAAATCCCGAACGATCGTCACCCGCTCCAACTGCATGGCCGCCAAGCAGGGCGACTCGCGCAAGTCCCCCAGGTCATAGCCTCGGACGGTGCGCAGCCGTGCCTCATTCCCCAGGGTTAATTGCAGCCGATCGCCATCGGTGCGCAACACAAAGGTGGCATCACCGGAAAAGAGCGATCGCATGGATTGCCCCACTTCCCGGAATTTTTCCGGCTGCAAGATGGAATGGCCATTCAGCAACAGGCGACCCAACCGGCGTAATTGCTCCCGCGCGGTCACATCCCACCCTTCCAACAACAGTTGCCCCTTGAATTGGCACCATTCCAACTGAAACGCGCTTTCAAAGGAGGGCAAGGAAGTGGAGGCTTCCATGAGGGTTTGCACATCGGGGGCGATCGACTCGAACACCAAGGCCCCCGGCCGCATCCACAATTCCAACCAGCGATCGGCCACTTGCACCAACTTCGGCGCATTCAGCAACCGCCGAATTCGGCTGTCCTTGGGGTGGCGATCGAGCAACAGACGGTAGGCCACCTGTCGCCGCAGCCAATCGCGCAAAACTTCGGCCTCTAATCCTGGCAACAAATCCGCGAGCGATCGGCCAACGGCCACCAAACCCCGCACCGACTCCTGGCGACCGGCTAGCTTCACCGCCTGACAAAATGCCGCATTGGCCATGTCCACTTCAAAGCTGTCCGGCTGCACCACCGCAAGCAACACTTGGCTATGGGTCACAACATCCACCATCGTTTCGCTGGCAGTCGATAACAGGCGCTCAATGGGGAAATTCTGATCAATGGCGGAGTCGGTGGCGGAATCAATGGCAGCAGCATCGGTCGTGGTGCTGCCTAAGTCCGCAGGGGGTTGCACTTCGATCGGCAGAATGGATTGGCCCGCCTCAAGGATTCTGAGGGTGGTTGCTGAAGGGGTACTGGATTCTGACATTGTTGATTAACCCTAACTCTCCGAAACATCCCCGACAAATAAACGGTTTTGAAAGACTGGGTTAAGGACGGCCAAGACCGAATCAACTGAATAATGGAACCAACGGGACTGATCAACATGCTGGGGCAAGGGGCGCTGCTGTGGAAACCCGGCCCGCGTTCGCCCATTGGCCAAGAACGTTGCCTCAGTCACCGAATTGACTGATCTCGGTTAATGAATCGCCGATCGCGGGTGGCTAATCATGAGTCGCCCATCTCAAGTCGCCCATCTCAATCACCAATCGCCGATCGTCAACTCATCCATGAACCGTGATTTAACCCATGCGATGCACCAACCCTGATTGCGCAAGCCCGCTGCTGATCATCCATCAGCAATCAGCCCAACAGACTTGCTTCGGCCCAAGAAAAGATTCCTGACGATTTGATCCTAGCTTTCAGGGTTCTGGACTGGGGAGTCTTTTCTTGAGTTTTGATGAGTTTTGCGATCGCCCCTAGGTTGTTAAGGGTGCTGGATCAACGGCCGAAGACTCAGCCAGGGCCGGCCGTTGCTCGATCGGGATGGTGATCACAAATGTGGCTCCCTGGCCCGGCTCCGTCACACATTCCAGCGATCCCTTGTGGCGATCGGCCACCACCTGATAGGAGATGGACAGCCCCATCCCCGTTCCCTTGCCTACGGGCTTTGTTGTGAAAAATGCATCAAAAATCTTGGATTGGGCCGCCGTGGCAATTCCCGGGCCGTTGTCGGTAATTCGGATTTGGAGCTGATTGGGGTCAAGCAGGGCCGTGGCGATCGTAATTTGTGGATCCAATGTGCCAGACTCTTCCAACGCATCGATCGCATTCACCAACAGGTTCATAAACACCTGATTGAGCTGACCCGCATAGCATTCCACCGCAGGCATGGCCGGATCATATTCGCGGTGGATGAGGATGGCCGGCTGGGTGTCGCTGCCCTTCAAGCGATGGTTCAAAATCGTCAGGGTGCTGTCAATGCCTTCGTGGATGTCCACCCGCTTCAGATCCGATTCATCCAACCGGGAAAAAATCCGCAACGATTGCACGATGCCGCAAATGCGCTCGGAACCAATTTCCATGGATTTCAGAAGTTGCGGCAAGTCGTCCTCCAGAAATTCCAGGTCGATCGCCTCGGCATAGGCCGTCAAGGTGGGGGAGAGTTCCGGTTGCTCCTGGTGCAATAACTCTAAAAAACCCAACAGGCCATGGATGTAGTCCTTTGCATGGCCCAAATTGCCGTAAATGAAGTTGATCGGGTTGTTGATTTCGTGGGCCACGCCGGCCACCAACTGCCCCAGGCTGGACATTTTTTCGGACTGCACAACCTGCACCTGCGCCTTTTGCACCTGTTCTAAAGCTTTGGACAGTTCGGCGGTGCGCTCCAGCACCCGTTGCTCCAGTTGTTCCGCCAGGCTTTGCAGTTTGGCTTCGGCCAGTTGTCGATCGAGAATTTCTTCTCGCAGCAGGCGGTTGGTTTCGCGAGTTTGGGCGATCGCCACCCGCAGCCGCATGGGTTGGCGCACCAGCAGGAAGGTCAACACCGTGCCCAGGGCGATCGCCACCACTTCGCCCACCCGCAGCCAGAGCATGGAAGTGGACACCACTGTCCAACCTTGGGCGGGCACGGCGGCCAGTTGCCAGCGCCCCGTGAGCAACGGAATTTCTAGAATCACCGGGTCGCGATCGAACACGGTGGCCGACCCAAACAGCAACCGCCCCACCCCATTGGCCCCATGCTCATAGATGGCGTATTCCGTGCTGTTGTCGTTGTTGAGCAAGTCCGCATCCGCCAGCAAGGCCAGCTCATCAAAAATCACAACCACCATGCCCAACAGGGGCGATCGACTGGAGCAGCGCCCATCGCAAACGGGGATGTAGCCCAAGTAGCGTGCCCGGTTGGTGTAGGGCTGGGGCAATCGGGAAATGAGACCACTGGGAATGAGGCGTTTAAACCGCTGTTGTTGTTGGCGGTAGTCATCCAAAACGGCTTGGGTTTCCGTGTTTGGCGGATAGGTCAGAATTTGCAGTTTTTGGGGATCATTCAGGGCCGGCGGCTGACCGGGCTGGGCCGATCGCACCAACAAGACCGCAATCACGCCCTGTTGCTGCTGCATGAGCGATCGAACAAAGGCGCTGAATTGCCCTTGGGACAGAGGCCCCGCGTTCAGCTCGTAGGGAACAATGCCTTGGGCCGTTTGAATGCGAGCGTTCAGGGCCGACTCCAGCCGGGCCCGCTTGGCGCTCAAGCGAGACAGGAGGTTGGAGCGGGCTTCTCCAACAAATCGATCGCGGGCGATATCATCCACCACCCAAGCTGCAACGGAGGACAACAGGGTGAAGGCAGCAGCGGCCAATGCGGGCACGATCGTCGATCGATTCATCAACAAAACTTCTGGGTCTGAAACCCCGCCCTTTTAGGGCGGCTTTGTACTGCAGTTGAACACATACCGAGGGACATCCGGGAATTTAAGCCTGTGGAGCAAACATAAGACCGAGAAACCTTTGGGGTGGAGGCAGTTGCTAAGAAGCAGGAATCTAAGTCGCGAGGCTTAGAGAATCCCCGTTCCTTTAGGGCGGGGAGTATGTCAATCAGAATTGCAGACTCTTGGGGGAGGTCTCAAAAGGGCTACTCAACAGCTACTCAACAGCTACTCAACAACTGGTCAAGATCCGGGGGCCAAAAACGCCTCCACTGCCGATCGCATCACGGCCACCGGGGCCGGCTGACCCAACCAGCGGGACAGGGCCACCGCCCCTTGTCGCACCAACATTTCCAACCCATCAATCGTCTGCAAGCCCCGATCGCCCGCCATTTGCAAAAAGCGAGTGGGACGAGGTGTGTAAATCAAATCGTAGGCAATGCTGCTGGGGGGCAACAGGGCCAATTGGGCGATCGAAAGGGGCGAGTCGGCCGCCAAGGGATGCATTCCCACGGGAGTCGAGTTCACCAGCAAATCGGTGGCCGGCAGCACCCGATCGAGGTCTGACCACACCAGCGTTTCTAGGGCGATCGCCAAGGGGTTTGGCGGCCCAAAGTGCTGTTGCAGGGCCGCCAGTTTTTGGGGGTCGCGCCCGGCCACCACCACCCGATCGCACCCCAACAGCTTGGCTCCAGCAATCACGGCCCGGGCCGCGCCCCCCGTGCCCAGCACCAGGGCCGTGGCCCCCTGCCAATGGGCGCGTAACGCCTTGAGCGGGGCCACAAAGCCGTCCACATCGGTGTTGGTTCCGGCCCAGCCCCGATCGGTTCGCCACAGGGTGTTGACGGCCCCGACCGATCGAGCCACATCGGAAATCTCTGCCAACAGGGGCATCACCGCCTGCTTATGGGGAATGGTGACGCTCAGGCCCAACACCTCCACGGCCGCAAAGCCATCCATCGCCTTAGTCAAGTCTGCGGGCTTGACCGGAAAAGCCACATAAACCGCATCGGCCCCCAAACTGGCGATCGCCTGGTTATGCATCACTGGCGAGAGGGAATGGCCAATGGGATCCCCAATTACGCCGAGCAATCGCGTTTTACCGGTAATGGGCGATCGATTCATATTTGAAGACACGTTTTCAAAATCTCCTGTCTCAAGGACTAATGGGCTAATGAACTAATGGATTGATGAACTAGAGGGACTACTAGATCGACGAACTAGATGAACTAATAGATCGACGAACTAATGGATTATGGATTGATGAATTGAACCATTGATGAACTGAGAAGTTTGCTTGCAGGCTTAAACACTTGCAAGCTTCAAGGCTTCAAGACTTCAAAGCTGCGCACCCAAGATTTACCAACGATCGAACTGCAAAATCCAATAGTTGAGCGCCCGCAGACGGCTGACCACCTCGACCGCCAAGGTTTGCACCATCGCCGACGGATCGAACCATTGATTATCAACCGCCATCGATCGAAAGCAACTATAGGTTGGCAAAGTTTCCACCGTGATATCCCGAGCCTGGGTGAGCCGGAATCCCGTTTCTTGGGCCAGGTTTCGATAGGAATTGAGGGTATAGCTCAAGTCAAACCCACCATAAAACCCGGCACTATCCAAAGGAGATTTGAGATTAGGCAACAGCGCTAACAAATCACTGGGCAAAAAGTCTGAAATAGCCAATTGACCACCCGGCTTCAGAACACGGCGCACCTCTTGGAAAAATCGCTGTCGATCGGGAAAGTGAAAAATACATTCCACCGCCAACACCACATCAAAAGACGCATCCGGAAAAGGCAGCTCGATCGCGTTAGCCTCCACCCATTCAATGGTGTTGTTATTTTGCGGAGTCACCCACTGTTTCGCCCGATCGAGCTGGCGCGGGTCAATGTTCACCCCCGTCAGTTGCAGGTTTGAAAATTGTTGATTCAGGCTGGCGATCGTGCCGCCAAACCCGCAGCCCACATCCAGCACCTTGGCCCCATTTTGAATCCGCGTTGTGCCATACACCTCACGGGTGAGCTGCTCGGCCGCTTCATCAAAGGCGGCGGGACTGATTTGGGCCCGATCGGGATCGGCCCAATAGCCCCAATGGACGTGGCGGCGGAAAGCCGTTTGCACAGCGGGCGATCGATCCAGCAAGCCCAACAAAGCATCGAAGTAGGGCAGATTAACCGTTGAGGTAGCCATAGATTTTCAGCGACTGACCGCGAGGTGATTACAGCGAGGGTGACAGCAATGGCAAAACTCAACATTGAAACTCAACGTTGGAGCCACAAGCGATTGAAGGCAATTGAAAGCAATTGTATGTGTCCATTCAACCTAACCCACCGGTTGATTAACGCTCTGAATTCCGGCCGACAACCTCTCCCGGGCGATCGGTTCGCGGGCCCAGTCAATCCCCTACACTAAGAGCCGAACTGTGCAGGCTTGGTGTCGAGTCTATGGACAAAGGAACGCTGGTTGAATTGCGACTCGATGACGAGCGGGTGTTGGCCACAATCGATCGCCCAGAAGGCAAAAAACTCTTCATCGCGATCGGCGAGCAGGGCAAAAACCACAAGATCCGTCCCCAGGATGTGACCTACACCGTTGGGGGTGGGTTTCAGCCCGCCGACATTGCTGCCTTTCGAGCCGCCACAGCGCCTTACTTTGACCCCGACAGTTTGGAAGTGGCTTGGGAACTGCTGTGCGAGGAAGACAACCGCGCCGTGGATGCCAAGGAACTGAGCCTCATTCTTTTTTCGGAAGCTTCGCCGGTCACTTGTTACGCTGCTCACCGGATGCTGAGCGAGGATAAGCTATTTTTTAAGCAGAAGGGCGATCGCTACGAACCTCGACCCGCTAGCCAAGTCTCAGAAATGCGCCGCCAACAGGAGCTGACCCGGCAGCGAGAACAGGAACAGCAGGCCTTTTGCGAGTGGGTTCAATCGGCCATCAGCAACCCGGGCGATCGCCCCGAAATTCCCGACGATTCCCCATTTCGTCAGCGCCTTGAATTACTGGAACGGTATGCCGTCCAAGGCGATGAAATGACCAATCGATCGGCTGCGTTAGACTTACTCGCAAAGCTCGATCGCCCGACCACCGAACGCGGTGCATTTGATCTGCTTGTGGCCCTGGGCCTGTGGAGTCCCCACGAAAATTTGCACTTGCGGCGATCGCAACTGCCCACCCGTTTTTCTGCCAAGGTGCTTGATGTGGCCCGTGCGTACCTCGAATCCCCACCCCCCGATCTGGATCGCGATCGGCTCGACCTCGTTCACCTCAAAACCTACACGATCGACGACGAAAGCACCCGCGAAATTGACGACGGCCTCAGCCTCGAATTCCTCAGCGATGGCACCGAGCGCATTTGGGTACACATTGCCGATCCCACCCGCTGGCTAGAACCCGGAAACGAGCTAGACCTCGAAGCCCGCCGCCGCGCCACCACCGTCTATTTGCCCACGGGCCCCGTGCCCATGTTTCCGCACGAGCTGGCCACCGGCCCCATGAGCCTCGTGCAAGGCCGGCAATGCTGTGCCCTCAGCTTCGGCATCGTCCTTAACGAAAATGGCTCCGTCGCGGACTACCAAATTCGCGCCAGTCACGTCAAACCCACCTACCGCCTCACCTACGACGACGTGGACGAAATGCTCGATTTGGGCATCACCGACGAGCCACAACTCACAGCCCTGGCCAAGTGGGCCAAGCGCCGCGAAAGCTGGCGGGCCAGCCAAGGGGCAATCCGCATTGAAATGCCCGAAACCTCGATCGCCGTCAAGGATGACGAAATTGAAATCCGTGTCCTGGGCGATTCCACCGCACGGGGGCTGGTGGCAGAAATGATGATTCTGGCGGGGGAAGTGGCCGCCCGCTACGGCCAAGAACATAGCCTGCCGATGCCCTTCCGCAGCCAACCCCAACCGGAACTTCCCCCCGCAGAAGAATTGATGCTGTTGCCAGCGGGCCCCGTGCGCGCCTGTGCCATCCGCCGCTGTATGCCCCGCAGCGAAATGAGCACCACGCCCGCCCGCCACTCCAGTCTCGCCCTGGATACCTACACCCAAATCACATCGCCCATTCGCCGCTACACCGATCTCTTGGGTCACTTTCAAATTAAGGCGCACCTGCGAGGCGAAACCCTGCCCTTTTCGATTAACGAAATGCAGGAGTTGGTGCAAGGGGTGAGTTCCACGGCCTATGAAGCGACTTTGGTGGAGCGCCAAACCACACGCTACTGGATTTTGGAATATTTACGACGCAACCGCGGCCCTTGGCAAACACTGATGTTGCGGTGGTTGCGCGAGGATGATGGGCTGGCGGCGGTGCTGCTGGAGGATTTGGGGGTGGAGCTGGCAACGCGGTTCCATCGCGATCTGTCGCCGGGAGATCGCCTCTGGTTGGAGGTGAGCCATGCGGATCCCCGCCAAGATTCCATTCAGTTTCGGGAAACGGCGGTGGATGGAGCGCTGGCCGAATCGGTTTTGTAGCTCGGGGGCTGGGCTGAGCAAGACGAGTGATCAAAACAGGTCTGGCAAGAGGAAACTGGTCAAACCAGGCGCGCAAGAAAATGGCGCACAAGAAAATGGCGCGAAAAAAATCAAAAAATTCCTCATCCAGTTGCGTGCAAATGGCTCACCATCCCCTATAATTCTGAAGGTCAAATTTCGCGCCGGTCAAATCACTGGCTCGATCGCGGAATCTGCCTCGGGATGTAGCGCAGCTTGGTAGCGCACCTCGTTCGGGTCGAGGGGGCCGCTGGTTCGAATCCAGTCATCCCGATTGTATTTCCCAATTCACTGCTATCCAGGGTTCGCAACGCTGGATTCCCCTCCATTCTGCCTCCATAGAAACTACTGGTGCTTTCGGCGGCCCAACTGCCGATCGCCCTAGTTTTTCCATGGCTCAAACTAATCTAATGGCTCGAACTAGTGGCTCGAACTGATGGTTTAAATTTTCTTAAACCAATGGTTTAAATTTTTTTGAGGGGTTCTTGGGTTTCTGGCGTTGGCCTTCCTTGGCCTTCGGTCGCCCCTGCCCGATCGCCCAATCCCCCGAGTTGGCAAGGTGGGTTCTGCCTGGCGATCGCCCCAGTGAACTCCCCAAACGGGCAGCCCCCTTACCCATGGAGCCACCCACCATCACCCAGCAATTGAGTTAAATTATCCCTGTATTCCTGACCCCGAGGATTACCCTGGCAACAAACCAGAGGAAATGCTCCCGGACGGCTCCTAGCCATCTTTCATCATCAACCACTCGTCCCGTTCTGCACCAGAACTGGCCATGGCCTGCATGATCAGCCCGTTGTCCCACTGATCCCAATCATTCGATCTCCTTATTTTGATTTCTTATATTGGTGACAGTAAAAAATTATTAAAAATCATTCCCGATCGCGCCCCCAGCAACCCTCAAGATCGCCATTAATCGGCAAAACCCACTAGGATAGAGCCACTTCAAGCTCAAGATAGCAAAGCCCCTTTTTGTTTAACCCCATTCTGCGAAAATCGTGCGATATTACTTAGAAATTACTGCGCTCACAAACTCATCAGAGAGCACTGAAGTCCTATGCAAAATCCTTGATACTGCTCGTTATCAAACGCAATACCACGAAACTTTAGAATCATTTTTGGCTGCCATTCAGCAAAACCAGCAAGAAATTGATTGTCTCATTATTCAAGAGGATCCACTGCTTGAGCAAACCATTGAGCAGCTCTCTACCGCTAACATCATTCTTCCGGCAGTTATTTGGTGTTCCCGATCGCAGAATTTACCCAAAAAACCCTGGATTTATCATGCGGCTGAAGTAATCGCCTCAGAGCAAGACCTCGAAATCTTCCGCCGATCCATCGATCGCGCCATCAACAATTTCCTATACCTAACGCCAATCAGCTCCAACCTTGGTCAGACAAACGTTGCCCCCGCATCTGCCGTCCCTAGTAATGCAGTGAACCTGCTTGAGCAACAGAAACGACTGACAGACAAACTCAAAGAGCGCTTAGGATATTTAGGTGTGTATTACAAGCGCGAACCCAAACTTTTTCTCAGAAACCTGCCCGCCGAAGACAGGCACGCTCTCCTACAGGAATTGAGAAGCGAATATCGCGAAATTGTCCTGGCCTATTTTGCAGAGGATGGAACCGTCAATATGCGGGTCGATCGCTTTGTAGAGCAGGCTTTCTTTGCGGATATGTCTGTTTCTCAAATTGTAGAAATTCACATGGAGTTGATGGATGCCCTTGCCACTCAACTCAAGCTGGAAGGACGCAGTGAAGAAATTCTTCTAGACTATCGGCTCACGCTCATTGATATCATTGCCCACCTGTGCGAGATGTATCGACGCTCCATCCCTCGCGAGTGATGGGCCCTAATTGATCATCTAACAACACAGCGCTTGCGAATTATGCGAATCAAATTATGCGAATTAATAGATCTGTGCATCGAACAATCATCAAACAATTTTGGGCAAAGGGGGAAAACACGGCTAGCCACTTGCAATCACTCTTGTAATTCATTTTTAAATTACTGCTTTTAGATCACGCTCAGAAATAATTTTTACGTCATTTTTTAATCAAATTATCATTGATTTTCGTCAAGAATGAAGGTTTCATAGATTAATTGATTCAGATCAGGAAACTTAAGAATATTTTCTGATTACCATTTGACAATCGGGTTATTATATTAAATAAAATCAAGTTCCATGATCTTTGGGCTATTGTTCGTTTACAAGTTGGCCAAGAGCTGCTCCAGAAGCTCTAAGATTAATGCTTTGATTTTTCTGGTTTCTCCCTGTCAATCGTTGTCGTCGCAGTCGGCATCAAGCCATTTTCGCGTTCCTTCTCACGTTCTGAGTGCAGGTGACCCTATTCGGTTCAAGAGTCAATTTGACCAGTAAGTACAAGCTGTCAACAGAAGATTTCGGCATATTTCGACCAAGCTGCCATCAAGCTGCCATCAAACTGCCATTGATGAACTAAATTTTGAGGATGATGACTGGAGCGTGGTCTGCTCGATAACAGATTGGGAGTAAGTTTTCCCCAACCCTTGGGGAGAGTCCTGTGATTGGCATGGATCTGATTCCGGTTTTAGGGACTCCGGTGACCTTGCATTCTCAACGGGTCTTGTATTTACCCAAATTCCCGTGGACAGAACTTCCTAAACTCAACTCGTTGTATTGCTTATGAGTCCCCTCAAAAAAACCTACGTTCTCAAGTTATACGTAGCAGGAAATACTCCCCATTCAGTCCGTGCCCTGAAAACCCTGAAGAATATTTTGGAAGATGAGTTTCAAGGGGTTTATGCGCTGAAGGTCATCGATGTGCTAAAAAATCCCCAACTTGCTGAGGAGGATAAGATTTTAGCCACCCCAACTCTCGCAAAAATTCTGCCCCCGCCAGTGCGGAAAATTATTGGCGATTTGTCCGATCGCGAGCGGGTGTTGATTGGCCTCGACCTGCTCTATGAAGAATTGGCGGATGATGAGGCTGAATACTAGAATCAGTAGGGTTTTGCGATGGATCGTGGGATGCTGTTTAGACTCCGAGGCGATCAGGAACGGCAAAACCAACCCCCAAATGCCCGGCGGGTGGGTTCGCTCCGGTGCATCGGTTGCATCGGTGTGCCGCGATCGCGGGCCCCACACCCCGATCGACTGCCCCATCTAGCCCCAATCAGGTTCGATCCCTGTTGCGTTTAGCATTGTGCTCGGTATCATGCTCGGCAATTGAGCCTCTCCATTTGGCAATCTGGATCTGCCCCTTGGTGATGGTTAACCCCCAGGGGCCATGCCCGATCGGGTTAGGGGCCCCAACCCTCAGACACCATTTCCATTCCCTGGCTTTCCATTCCCTGGCATTTCCTTGGCACTGATGGCTGAATGACTGGCTACTCCGATAGCGTTGATTCCTTAGGAAACAGATATAAACAGATATCACTATGACCGGTGTTCAAAAAATTCGGACGATGATTGAGGGCTTTGACGACATTAGCCATGGCGGGCTGCCTGTCGGTCGAGCAACACTCGTAAGCGGAACATCTGGTACTGGGAAAACGCTAATTGCGATCCAGTTTCTTTATAACGGAATTGTTTATTTTGACGAGCCGGGCATCTTTGTCACCTTTGAGGAATCGCCCGCCGACATTATTAAGAACGCGGGCAGTTTTGGTTGGAATTTGCAACAGTTGGTCGATTCGGGGAAGCTGTTTATTTTAGATGCTTCCCCGGATCCAGAAGGGCAAGATATTGTTGGCAATTTTGACCTGTCAGCCCTGATTGAGCGCATTCAATACGCCATCCGGAAATACAAGGCCAAGCGGGTTTCGATCGACTCAATCACCGCCGTTTTTCAGCAGTATGACGCGGCTTCGGTGGTGCGTCGGGAAATCTTTCGATTGGTGGCCCGTCTGAAGCAAGTGGGCGTGACCACCATCATGACCACGGAGCGGGAACGGGAATATGGCCCCGTGGCGCGGTTTGGGGTTGAGGAATTTGTGTCGGATAACGTGGCGATCGTCCGCAACGTGCTGGAGGGGGAACGCCGTCGCCGCACGATCGAAATTCTGAAGCTGCGGGGCACAACCCATATGAAGGGAGAATATCCCTTCACCATCACCAACCAAGGAATTAGCATTTTCCCGCTGGGGGCCATGCGCCTCACTCAGCGATCGTCCAACGCGCGGGTATCATCCGGGGTGCTCACCCTCGACTCCATGTGTGGCGGCGGCTTCTTCAAGGATTCGATTATTTTGGCCACAGGCGCAACCGGTACGGGCAAAACCCTGCTGGTTAGTAAATTCATTGAAGACGCTTGCCAAAATGGCGAACGCGCCATCCTTTTTGCCTACGAAGAATCGCGGGCCCAACTCTCTCGAAACGCCTATTCCTGGGGCATTGATTTTGAGGATTTGGAAAGCCGTGGGTTGCTCAAAATTCTCTGCGCCTATCCGGAGTCAGCGGGCTTGGAAGATCACTTGCAGATCATCAAGTCTGAAATTGCTGAGTTTAAACCCTCCCGCATCGCGATCGACTCCCTTTCGGCCCTGGCGCGGGGGGTCAGCAACAACGCTTTCCGCCAATTCGTGATTGGGGTGACGGGCTTCGCCAAGCAAGAAGAAATCACCGGTTTCTTCACGAACACCACCGACCAGTTTATGGGATCCCACGCCATCACCGATTCCCATATTTCCACCATCACCGACACCATTTTGATGTTGCAGTATGTGGAAATTCGTGGGGAAATGTGCCGGGCCATTAACGTGTTCAAAATGCGAGGCTCGGAACATGACAAGGGCATTCGCGAATACACCATCAGCCGCAACGGCCCAGAAATTCGCGACTCGTTCCGCAACTACGAAAAAATCATCAGCGGTTCCCCTTCGCGGGTCAGCGTGGACGAAAAAACGGAACTGTCGCGGATTATGCGCGGGGTTCAGGAAAAGTCCACGGACTAAGCAATAGACTAATCAATTCAGGACGAGACTCACTCAGAATTAACAGAGTTCAACTCAGAGTCAACAGGATTAAGCATCAGGATTCACGGAATTAAACGGAATTAAGCAGACGAATGTAGGGCAAGATCTGGCAACCTGAAACTTTTTGCCAGACTCCTGACTCCTGTAGCCTAGGGGGGAAAGAGGCTCTAGATGATTGAGCCGAATTATGGGCTGCTTTATCGCATCACTGTTTGTCACACTGACCCAGCAAGGGCGGCGGTGGTTGCACCATCGCTGTGTTCGTTGGTGGCTGTGGGTGGGGGCGGCGATGATTGTGGCCACGATTCCCGCTTGGGCTGTGCAGGCGTTGACGTTGGATCAGGTGGATGCGATCGCCTCGCAAGTCACGGTGGTGATTGCCCAGGGGCTGCAAAAGGGAGACATTGAACAGCGCCAGGAATGGAATCCGGGATCGGGGGTGCTGGTGGCCCGGGAGGGGCAAACCTACTACGCCCTAACGGCGCTGCATGTGGTGCGGACGCGGGGCACGGTCTATGGGGTGCGCACCAGCGATGGTGAGGTGCATTTCATTGATGACGAAAGTGATCCGAGCAATATCATTCCCCTGGGCAATGAACAGGATGAAATGGGTTCCGCGATCGCGGGGATGGATTTGGCCCTGGTGCGTTTCACCAGCAATCTGGATTATCCCGTGGCGGTGATGGGCAATTCCCGGCGGATGGGGCGGGGCGATCGGGTGGTGGTGTCTGGCTGGCCCAATCCCGAGGACGACAGCGCCCGCCGTGAAAGGATTTCCAGCTCTGGGGCCTTGGTGGCCATTTCCCCCAGTCCCTTAAGCGATGGGGGCTATAGCGTGCTCTACGACAACCTGACTCGGCGGGGGATGAGCGGCGGCCCGGTGCTGAATGGGGATGGGGAGTTGGTGGGGATTCACGGCCGCGGTCGGGGTGACTCCAATGGTTGCAACCAAGGGTTGCTGGAGGTGGATGCTTCGGGGAATGATTTGGGGCGATCGCTCGGTCAAGCCTTGGAAGGAAACACCGATGCGAGCTGTGGGATGCAAACGGTACATTTCCTGAGTGCGGCGGAGGCGGCCCGCATCGTGTTGGCCTATGAGGATCCGCCCGTGGATGAGCAGTTGATTGCACGCGGCTTGGCTCAAAAGCCCAAGGCAGACACGGTGGAGGACATCTACGCGGCGTTTACCTTTGATGTGCGATCGCTCCTGCGCGATCAACCGTCGGGGGGGTGCGGCAGCGTGCTGTTAGGTGATCCTTGCGATCGACCTTTCTAGGCTCAACTTCCGCGCGAAATCGTCCTGAAGGAATGGGCCTGTGATAGTTTCGATCCGAAATCCACACCCGAGTGAAAGCCCCTGGGGTTAATCGACGGTTGGTTAGGGATTGCAGCAGGGGCGATCTGCCTGTGGTGTGTAAAGGGAGTCTGGGCAGGATGACGGCAGCAGCAGCGTTAGCAGCAGAAACAGATTCAGAAGCGGAAACCAAGGCGGCGACGGCCATCCCGCAGCCCAACATGCATCGATCAAGGCATCGATCAAGGCATCAATCAGGGCATCCATCAAGGCATGAACACCCAGTGCATGAACACTTGATCGAGGCCATCACCCCTTCAGGGCGATCGCAACGGGCGGACAGGAATCGGTGGGTTGCTGGATTCCTGTTCAGGGCCATGGTGGGATCGGCCTTGGGATCATCCCTATTGGGAGCCTTGGGAGTGCTGGTGGGACTGGTGGCGGGAACCAGCGGAGTTGCGGCCCAAACCCTGGAACCGATCGAACCCGTGGGAACTGAGCTGAGCGCCCCCGAAGCCGAGATCCCCGCCCAAGCCCAGGTCACCTCCGTTTCTGCCCTCAGCGATGTGCAACCCACCGATTGGGCATTCCAGGCCCTGCAATCCCTGGTGGAGCGCTACGGCTGTTTGGCAGGCTATCCCGATGGACTGTTTCGGGGCGATCGGCCCCTGGGCCGGTTTGAGTTTGCCGCCGGTTTAGCCGCTTGCTTAGAGGCGATTCAAACCCAGCTCGATCGAGCCACCGATGCCGCAGTGCAACGGGACGACCTGGCCGCCCTGGGCCGCCTGCAAACGGAATTTCGATCGGAACTGGAGCAGCTCACGGGACGAGTCAACCGCCTGGAAGCCACCACCACCCGCCTGGAAAGTCAGCGCTTTAGCCCCACCCTGTTGATGGGGGGCGAAACGATTTTTGGTCTGTCGGCGGCCGCGGGCGACAATCCGCCCGGTGATAACGAAAATCCCGCCACCTTTGCCCACTTGACCCGCTTGCAATTTGTCACCTCCTTCACGGGGAAAGATCGGCTGCGGCTGCAACTGGCCACGGGCAACCTGGGCAACAACGGCTATGCCAGTCGCCAATCCTTGGGCACGGATATGGCCCGCCTTTCGTTCCAAACGGATTTGGACAACAACATCCAGTTAGACCTGTTGGATTATCGATTTGCGGCCTGGGGCGATCGGGTGGTTTTGACCCTGCGGCCCGTCGGCTTTGACCTCAGCAGCGTCCTCACGGCCAACTCGCCCTTTTTTGACACCGGCCGCGGGGCCATTTCTCGGTTCGCGGAAGGCAGCCCCCTGTTTAAGCTGGCGGCCCTGGATGGGGGTGTGGGGGCAGATTGGCTGCTGTGGGAGCGGGGGCGGCTGCAATTTGCCTACGGCGCAGGCAACAGCGCCCGACCGGATCAGGGCATCTTTGGGAGCGATCGCAGCGCTTGGGGGGTGCAACTGCTGACCAAACCGGCGGCCACCTTGCTCACGGGCATCGCCTACATCAACGCCTACGACGATCGGGGCTATCTCAACACCTTCACCGGCAGCCTCAACGCCGACCTGTCCGGCAAGCTCGATTCCCCGGCCCAAATCCACGGCCTCAGCGGCACATTGCAATGGCGGCTCTCGGAAGCTCTCACCCTGGCGGCCTGGGGAGGCTGGGTTTGGACCAATTACATCGATCGGGAAGCCACGGCCTTGTCCAACACCTATGCGGTGTCCTTAGCCTGGTCAGATCCCTTTGGCCGCGAGGGCGATCTTTGGGCCTTTTTGGTGGGTCAGCCCCTGCGCTTGGTGAAAGGCACGGGCGATGTGGAAGACGATTCGGGCCAGGGAATGCACCTGGAAACCTTCTATCGGTTTAAGGTGGGCGATCGAATTTCCATCACCCCCGGCGTTTTCGTGGTCACCCAAGCGGAACATGAGGCCGATCGCGGGGCGATCGTGGTGGGAACTATCCGCACCACATTTCGATTCTGATCATTTAAGTCGTCTTGGCCAGGCCCGTTCAAGCATCACCTCAGAATCGGGCAACCGCCCAGCCTTGGGTTACGGGCCTGCGTATAGGTATGCAAATTAACCGGATTCCCACGGAAAAACCCTGGGTAAATTGATAGGGGACAGTTGAGATCGGCAGATTCATTCAGGTGCAATCCCGATTCAATTTCCCTAGCACAGGCCCACAGAACCACGAACACCACCACCAGCAGTGGCAGTCCCGAGCGGAATCGGAGACATTGGAAATGCAGACTACCGTTAACAGGTTCAGTGACCGGGGCTAATCATCCAGTTCCGTTGCTTAGTCATGCATGATCACATGATCAATCGTGCGCCATTTGGGCCACACCCTAGTAGCGTGCCAAGCTTATTTTGATAGGTCAAATCAAATGACTGTTACCGTCACCAGATCGTTAGGCAGCAAGGGGCTTAAGCCCCTTGTTACCACGACTGGCTCCGCAACTTTGACCCAAGAAATTAAGGCAGCCGCGCCACTAGGTTGTGTCACGCATGATTTGGGTCGCGCATAATTTGGGTCGCACATTACTGGGGTCACGGTCACACATTATGTGGTCACTCAATATGACCAACTATTGTGGGGTCATGCCTTTTCAAGCCATGCACTGTGGGGCCATGCATTCATTGAGTTCTGCATTAGCTATGCCATTGAGCGATCGAGTCGTGAGTAGGATTCTGGGTGGTTGATTCGTCATGCAGCACGTTCCATCAAAACCCATTTCGGCTAAGCCACGGTCTCGATCGGCGCGGGGCAGTCAGTGGGATGCATTCGTTTTCCTTGAGGTGTTCGACAACGAGGGCGGCATCCAAACCTATAACCAAAATTTGTTGACGGCCTATGCCTGTGTGGCGGAACCGAACCGCCGCGGCCGGGCCTGGATTCTGCGCGATCGCCCCATGGCTAAACCCCCGATCGGGGAAGGGCGCTTGGAATTTAACTGTTTTGGTGGGGCCAAGTCCCGGGCGATCGGGCGGTTGCAAATGCTGGCCAGCCTGGCCTGGAATCTGTGGATTGCGCCACCGCGCCAAGTGTTTTGTGGCCACATCAACCTCGTTCAGGCGATCGCCTGGATTTGCCAGATTCGGCGCATTCCCTACACGGTGCTGACCCACGGCAAGGAAGTTTGGGATCCCCTCTCGCCTCCGGCTCGCCGGGCTTTGCAGCGGGCCGATGCCCTTTGGATTGTTAGTCGCTATTCCCGCGATCGCGCCAGTCAGGCCAACCAGCTCAATCCCGATCGGGTGGATCTGATGCCCTGTCCGGTGGATGGCACGGTGTTTCGACCGGGGCCCAAACCGCCGGAACTGTTGACGCAGTATGGCCTAGCCGATTGCAAAGTGCTGATGACCGTGGCGCGGCTCTGGCCGGGCGATCGCTACAAAGGGGTGGATGTGACCATTCGGGCCCTGCCACTGATTGCCCGAGCCGTGCCCAACGTGAAATATCTGGTGATTGGTCGCGGCGAAGATCGCCCGCGATTAGAAGCCCTGGCCTGTGAGATGGGCGTGGGCGATCGGGTCGTGTTTGCGGGTTTTGTGCCCACGGAGGCCCTGCCGGACTTTTACCGAGCCGCCGACCTCTACGTCATGCCCTCCCAAGAGGGATTTGGTATTGCTTATCTGGAAGCCATGGCCACGGGCGTACCGGTTATTTCCGGCGATGACGACGGTTCCGCCGACCCCTTGCAGGATGGTCGATTGGGGTGGCGGGTTCCCCACCGGGATTCGGAGGCCGTGGCCCGCGCCGCCATTGCTGCCTTGACGACCAGGGGCGATCGCCGTTGTGATGGGGCATGGCTGCGGCAAGAGGCCCTTGGCCTGTTTGGGGTGGATGCCTTTCGCGATCGCCTGCACCAGCTCCTGAACCGCAGTCCACAACGCGGCCCTCGCAAACCCTAGGTTCAGGGAATCCTCGAATCCTCAATCTCGCAATTTTCGATCGCCCCATTTTCAATCTCGCAATCTCTTGATCGCCTGATCGCCCCATTTCGATCGCCCAATTCCTAAATCTCTGAACCCTGGATTCGCCCCATTTTTCGATCTTCAAGCCCTCGACTTCCCCAATCTTTCGATTCCCCAATGTTGTGCTATGGGCGCTTTATCCCCGGAACCTCTCCCCACTGAGTCGCCAGCTTCAGAAACCCCAACTCCAGCCAGCCAAACTCCAGCTAGCCAAACTCCAAACTCAGCAACACCAGACTCACCCACTCCAAACGCCCAAACTTCCGAGTTCCCAGGCCCAGAAACCAACGCACGGGAACCCTTAATTTCTGCGATCATTTGCACCCACAATCGAGCGGAGTATCTGGGCGGGGCGATCGATAGTCTGCTGAGCCAAGATTGCGGTGCAGTGCTCCCCTACGAAATTGTGGTGGTGGACAATGCTTCCACCGATCGCACGCGGGAAGTGGTGGAAGCACGCCTGATTCACCCCCGCTTGCGCTACGTTTACGAGTCGATCACAGGCTTGTCTGTGGCCCGCAATGCCGGAGCCAAAGCCGCCCGCAGTCATTTGCTCGCCTATTTGGACGACGACGCAGAGGCCAGCCCCCAATGGTTGCGGATGCTCTACGAAGCATTTGCCCAAAACGATCGCCTGGCCATTGCCGGAGGGCGCGTTACCCTGCTGTGGCCCCCGGGGCGATCGCGCCCGCGCTGGCTTTCCGATGGCATGACTGAACCCTTGGGGGCCTATGATTTGGGCGATCAACCGATCATCATTCACAATCCGGGACAAACGCCGCGCGGCTTGAATTATGCAATTCGTCGGTCTTTTCTCGATCGGGTGGGCGGTTTTGACCCCAGCCTAGGGCGCGTGGGGAAAAAACTGCTGTCGAACGAAGAACTAATGATGACCGAACGGGCGATCGAGCTGAACTGGCAAGTGGGCTACATTCCCGCCGCCCATGCCGCCCACAACGTTGCCCCAGAGCGATTGAGTCCCCGGTGGTTTTTAAATCGCGCCTGGTGGCAAGGCATCAGCGAGTGCTATCGCGAACAACTGGCCGGGCGGGCGGGTTTGCGTCAGTTTGGCTTGGCGGGCGATCGGTTCCTGCGGGGCCTCTGGAAAGCCCTCCGCCACTGGCGGGATCCTGCCATTCGTTTTGACAACCTGGTCTATGCCTATGGTCAGTTGGGCTACCTGTGGGCCATTCTTCGCACCCTCATGGGTCGTCAGGCATTATAGGCTTGGCCCCGTGATCATCGTCGATGTCCCCGTTCCCAATTACCCCTAAAATTCGCTCGATTCGGCTTCGTTTTTCGCTAAATTCCCCCTGTCTTCGCCATCCGCTGCTGTCTCACCCCCCTTCAGCATGACCATTCATCCGCAACAAATCACCAGCAACACGGTTCCCGTTTCCGTGCTCATTCCGGCCAAAAACGAAGAGGCCAATCTGCCCGCCTGTCTCGAAAGCGTGGCTCGGGCCGACGAAATTTTTGTGGTGGATTCCCAAAGCGACGATCGCAGCGTTGAGATTTGCGAAAGCTACGGCGCAACCATCGTGCAATTTCAGTTCAACGGTCGTTGGCCCAAAAAGAAAAATTGGTCGCTGGAAAATCTGCCCTTTCGGAATGAATGGGTTTTGATTGTGGATTGCGATGAGCGAATTACCCCGGAGCTATGGGACGAAATTGCTGAGGCGATCGCCCGTCCCGGTTTTGCAGGCTACTATCTCAACCGCCGCGTCTTTTTCCTAGGGAAATGGATTCGCTATGGGGGTAAATATCCCGATTGGAATCTGCGACTGTTTAAGCATCAATCGGGGCGCTACGAAAACCTGGGAACCGAAGAAATTCGCAACACGGGAGACAACGAGGTTCATGAGCATGTTTTGATCAACCCAAGCCATGGCCAAGTGGGCTATCTCAAGGAAGACATGCTGCATATTGACTTCCGGGATATTTACCAATGGCTAGCTCGTCACAATCGCTATTCCAATTGGGAAGCCCAGGTCTATTTAAACCTATTAGAAGGGCGCGGCAAAGACGGAACCTTGAAGGGCAATCTGTTTGGAAATGCCGTGGAACGGAAGCGGGCCCTGAAGCGGCTGTGGGTGCGGTTGCCCATGAAACCCTTCATTCGGTTTGTGCTGTTTTATATTATTCGGCTGGGATTTTTGGATGGTTATCCCGGTTATGTGTATGGCCGATTGCTGAGTCAGTATGAGTTTCAAATTGGGGTTAAGCTCTATGAATTGCGCAAGTCGGGCGGGCAGTTGAACCAACAGCAAAAACCCAAATCCAGTCCCCGATCGGCTTCGTCGTCAATCCATTCCTGAGGCATCGCCTATGACTGTGCCCCATAATTTTGAGCGGGCAACCCAATCCTATGCCCACCACGATCGGGTGAATCCTGTGGTGACCGATGAGCCAGCTTGGTTTGATCTCAGTCGCTATGATCAATCTTGGTTCGATCGGGGGCGGCCCGGCTGGTTTATTTTGTTGTGGTGGTTCATTCAAGGTACTTTGTTTCCCCTCTCTCCCCACCCGGCCAATGGGTTTCGCTGTTGGTTATTGCGTTGTTTTGGGGCAAAGATTGGTAAGCGCGTGGTGATTCGATCGAGCGCTCGATTTACCTATCCTTGGAAAGTAAAAATTGGTGATTGGTCTTGGGTTGGCGATCAGGTCACGTTCTACAGTCTTGATCGCATTGAAGTGGGTTCCCACTGCATCATTTCCCAAGGTAGCTATCTTTGCACCGGCAGTCATGACATTCGCGATCGCGCCTTTGGGTTGTTGGTGGAACCGGTGGTGATTGGTAATGGCACTTGGGTCGCAACGGACTGTTTTGTGGCTCCCGGCGTGAGCATTGGCGCAAACAGCATCATCGGCGCAAGAAGCACAGTACTGATGAATATTCCCGCTCGATCAATCGCTTGGGGAAATCCTTGCAAACCTCAACGATCGCGATCGCTCGATCGGGACCAGTCATCCTCCACAATTCCATCCCAATAGGCACTGATTAATTGAGATTAATCAATATCAATCGACACCCAATCACCCAGTAGATCAAGTTTGCTGATTGAACGAATCAACACCCATCGAAGCCAGCAGTAATTCTGCCCCGTAACGCACCGGATCCGTACAGGGGCGATCGGTCAAGGCCGCCACCCGATCGCACTCGGCCCTTGCTTCCGCGTCCGACAGGTGAGCCGTGTTCAGGGCGATCGCTGCTACGGGCACTGCTGCATAGGTTCCGGCTGCTCGTGCCACCGCTTCGTAAAGGGCCACCACGTCCGGTAATGGCGGAATCGGGCAATGGGGCAAATCTCGCAAATGAACTTGACCAGCCCGATGCACCAAAATCAAATGGGTGGGCTGCGATCCCCGCAATAATGGCAAGGTGGCCGTTGATCCCGGGTGCAGCAACGATCCCTGTCCCTCGATCGCCAACAGATCCGCCTCACCTAAGCCCCCCGCGTCTTGGGCCGCCTGCAACAGGGCCCGCTCCACCGCCCCCGCCGCAAAATCCACCCGCACCGCATCCAGGGCCACCGCCTGCCCGGCAATCATCAACCCCGCTTGACCCGTGCCCACAAAATGCGCTTGTCGGCCCTGGCGGCGGGCTGCTCGGCACAGTTCCAAGGTGGTGGACATCTTCCCGATCGCCATATCTGTACCCACGGTTAAAACCCGCACCCCCGGCAGCAACCGCGCCAACCCCGACCCGATCGTCAGGCCCGTTGGTTCCACCCGCACATCCCAAATCCATTGCCCCGGCTGTTGGCAAACCACCCAATCGGGCGCTTGACTGAGGGGACGATGCAGGCCATTCACCAGGGAAACCCCAGCCCGCAGCGCCTCCTTCAGTTCCGTTTCCCATTCCGTCGGCAAAATTCCCCCCGAAGGCGCAATCCCAATCAGCAACGTATCGACCCCTAGGGCGATCGCCTCCTGCGCACTGGCCACCACGGGAACCGGGCGATCGATCCCCGTTAAAGCAACCAGACTGGCACCGGCCGCATCGCGATCGATCACCGCCACCACCTCCGCCGCGCTGTAGCGCAAGAAGGCGAGACCCGTTTTGCCCCGTGGGCCCCGCAGTCCCTCATGCAACAAAACCCCTACCCGTCGCCCCGCCAAGCGCGGATTCAGAAAGTCCATTGATATTTCTCAACTACGGATGCTTGGACTGGTTCACTGAACTGGTCTACTGGTTTTGTTTTTCTAAACCAGCATGTTGAATTGAGTCATTTGCTGGGTTTGCGCTACAGCGAAAGTCGATCGCTAGCGTTCAATCCAGGGCACGGTGCGCAACCATTCCCACACGCCCGTATGTCTTCGCTGGGTCACATTTTGGCTATGTTCTGCAACGGCCATTTTCAAATCCTCAGGGCTAAATTCATAACCCAGCCGACAGGCCACATCGGCAAATTCTTGGGGCGTTTTCACAGACTTGAAATATTGTCGAATCTGTTCGCTTTGGGCAGCGGCAATTAAGAAGCGATCGGCATTATCGATAGACATAACTCAGCACCGAAAAGACACCAAAATGGATGACCCTTGAGGCCTCTGGAACACACCTTTGGAAACCACCCGAGGGAAAGACCCGAGGGAAAGACCCGAGAGAAAAACCTTAGGGACAAAACAACGTGTCGCGCGTGGCCCGGCCCGTCACTGGATTCACCCCATCCGCCACCGCACAAAGCTTGTCTAAGGTGTCCGATCGCAACAACACATCGGTAAAGTCCGCTCCCGTGATTTTGACACCGGGAATATTAATGCTGGCGGCGAAGGCTCCTTCTAACACCGCGTTGGTCAAATTTGCATTGACTAACCGGGCTGAATCAAGGGTGGAATTTCGTAAGTTTGCACCGCTCAAATCTGCTGATTCTAAGTTTGCGGCAAAGAAGCGAACCCCTTCAAGATTAGCGTTATGAAAGTTTGCTTCCCGCAGATTGGCTTTGGTGAAGTCATCATCGCGGAGATCCTGATTGGAAAAGTCTGCACCCACCAACGAGAATCGGTTGTAATTTTCTGCCCAAGCGGGTTCCGCCAATCCACACCAACTAGCCAGCAAGGTTAGCCCCAAACTCAATGCCAGCAGTGACAGCACAACCCATCGCCGCCAAGCCCGACGAATTGCAGGGGCGATCGCCCTGACTCGATCGGGATGAGCATCAAGGTTTTTAGGCTGAGTTCTGTCGGCTTGCGTCATTTGCACAGGAATTTTTAACATCACTGAAAACTCCCAAGTTCAATCTCTATGTACAAGATTCTGCCTTTCATGAATTATTCACAACGACCAAAATCAAAGGTTTCAAGCATTAATCTCGAATCAGAGATTTGAGCCATGAAATACCAACTTAGACTTGGTTTGCACTATGCAGGCAGCTTCTAGGAGATTATCAAACCTAGGGATCAGAAACCAAGCTTAAATTAATCAAAGAATTGTGACTCGATCGCCCTCAACATACCAAGGGAAGCTAAACGGTCTCAATCTCAGATCAGCGACTCATCGCCACCAATCTTTGCTTGAAGACACCCGATCACTAGACTGCAAACGGAGGGTGATTCACGTAACAGCGATCAGTAACGATCAGTAGCGATCAGTAGCGATCAACTCAGGATTAATGCAGGATCATTCACCCAGGCGAATCAATTTGATGATCATCTCGCTAGAGCAATTGACTTGAAAACAATTCACTCAGGTTCATTCGCCGAGGGTCAGCAACTCAGAGCAATTAACTCAGGGGTGCAAGCTCCGGTGGAAAATCATCATCCGTTGGGAAAGGTAGGGTTTCATCAATCATGCCCTCGGACGGTTCATCGTCCACGGGGCCAAGGGGAATAAACTCCTCTTCTTCATCTTCTTCAGTGCTTTCGCTAGCCACAAGCACAACGGTGATGTTGTCACGACCGCCGCGATCTTTGGCCGACTGCACCAGACGTTCCACCAACTGATCGAGCTGGTGGGCCGAAGGCATTTGGCAAAGATGATGCAAGATTTCGGAGTCGGATAATTCCTCCGTGAGACCGTCACTACAGAGCAGCAGTTGATCCCCCAATCGGAACTCAAGGGGATAAATTTCCACTAGCTCCAGCTCTCGCCGTCCCAGGCATTGCATCAACACATGTCGCCAGGGGTGCGATCGGGCCTGTTCTTGGCTCAGGTCGCCGCTTTCAACGGCCCGGGCCACCCAGGTGTGATCTTTGGTCAGTTGCAATAGGTGTTGCTCCCGCGATCGATAGAGGCGCGAGTCACCCACATGCACCTGCCACCACTGATCATCGCGATGCATAATCGCCACGATCGTCGTGCCCATTTCGGCCCGTTCCGGATGGCGCACTTGGTCATCCAAAATGGCATCGTTGGCTTTCTCGATCGCCACTTCCAACAGGGCCGGCGAGGAAGCCTCTGATTCCCAAGCTTGCAGGATCACTTGGCTAACCACTTCAATCGCAATGCGGCTAGCTTCCTGTCCGCCCGCATGGCCGCCCATTCCATCCGCAACGATGAATAACCGACCTTCAGGATCGACAAACAAATTATCTTGATTGACACTTCGCAGCATTCCGCGATCGGTCAATCCCGAGGCTCGAAACTTCATGGGCGAACGGGACGGGGGTAGAACAGGGGCAATCAGGATTGGCAGCCAACCGAACGCTGAGCGCGGGTGGCAGCGATCGCGGTCTATTGAGCTTGGTTTGCCATGGAGCGCGTCAGAGAATAAGGGGTGTCACCCCTCAAACCCCTAGAGCTTTAGAACATCTTCTCATAGCGATCCATCCGCCGCAGCAAGCGCAAGAGGGCGATCGCGGGGAGGAGGCCGATGCCACCGGGAATCACTGCAAACCATCCGTATCCTGTGCCCACCAAGATGGCACTACAGAGGGCAAAGCTACCAGTCAGGATTGAGTAATTGGTGGCTACTTGGGCGTTGCTCAGGCGACGCAACACGCGATCGGTTTCCGTGGCCCGCACCCGCAAGCGCAGGTCACCCCGATCGAGCTTTTCGATCGTGTCATCAATGCGACGCGGCAAACCCAAAGCCGTTGAACTCATTTGCGCTGCCTGGCGACCTAACTCGCCCAGCAAGTCTCCGGCAGCCTCCGGTTGATTTCCATTCATCAGTTGCATCGCGTAGGGTTTAGCGACCTCCATAAAATTAAACTCAGGATCTAGGCCCTTGCCTACCCCTTCCAAGGTTGAAAATGCCCGCATCACGAAGGTAAATGTCGCCGGGAACCGAAAAGGCTGGCCGTAGGCGATTTCATACAGATCATCGCTGATGGCAGTCACGGACTGGGTTTCAAAGGGTTTGTCCATGAAGTTGTCCAGCATGTACTGGATTGATCGGCGGACGGGCCCCGTGTCTCCGGTCGGTTGCAGCGCCCCCAGCGCAATCAGGGAGTTCATCACCCGTTCACCATTCTTTTGGGCAATGCCAAAGAAGGTTTCCATTAACCCCGTGCGCACATTGGCATTAATCTGCCCCATCATCCCGAAGTCATAGAAAATCAGCGATCCATCTGGACTCACCGCCAAGTTGCCCGGGTGGGGATCCGCGTGGAAAAAGCCCCCTTCGAGGATTTGCTCCAGGTAGGCCCTGGCTCCCAATTCGGCCAAGGTCGATCGATCAAGGCCTGCCGCTTCCAGGGCCTCGTAGTGGCTGATTTTGATGCCGGGGACATATTCCAAAACAATCGTCCGAGGTGAGCAATAGCGCCAAAAAACCTTGGGTACACGCACCCAATCCGCATGGCGAAAGTTCCGCCGGAAGCGATCGGCATTGCGTCCTTCGTTTAGATAATCAATTTCCTCGTACAAAATCCGGCAGCATTCTTCATAGATGCCCAACCAATCCCGACCGGGGCCCCAACGGGGATGGTTTTGGAAATAGCGAGCAATGCCCTTCAGAATGGCCAAATCAATTTGGAACAGCTTTTTCAGGCCCGGGCGCTGCACCTTCACCACCACTTCTTCGCCCGATCGCAGTTGAGCCTTATGAACTTGGCCCAAACTGGCGGCCGCCAGAGGAATGGGGTCAAAGCTCTGGAAAAGTTCCTGCACCGGTTTGCCCAAGTCTTGGCGAACGATCGCTTCCACTTGGTCATAGCCAAAGGCCGGTACGCGGTCTTGCAGCTTCGACAGTTCCTCCACATATTCCGCAGGGAACAGGTCAGCGCGCGTCGAAAACAGTTGACCCACTTTAATGAACGTGGGCCCCAACTGGAGCAGCGTATCGCGCACCCAAATGGCCTGTTGGCGGCGGCGGGCCTTTTGTTTGGCCTCCGTCATGCCTCCGCGATAGCTCCAGGGCTTGGTATCAATCCAAAGCCACAACAGCCAAAGGGTGACAAAAGTCCAGATATCAATAAAGCGGCGGGGGCGGGAGTACCGCTCGCGGTTCCATCGGTAAGCTTTGCTGTCGTACGTTTTCACCCTCGACTCCGTGCGGTGCGTCTCGACTCTAGCTTGGGTTGGCTTCGCTGCGGTATTGCTTAATCTCTGACCTGAGGCGGGCAATTTCGGCTCGCAGATCGTCGAGTTCAGCTTGCACATCGTCGCCGCCGGAAGCGCTGCTGCTGCTGGTGCGTCCGTTGGTGGCGGCGGCTTCGGCCTGTTGGGCCCTGGCCAGGGCCTCTTCAACCAGTTGGCGCAGGTTTTCCCGCTGTTCGGCATCGAACTTCCCAAGCTCGCTCAACCAATCGGTGGCAGTTCGCTCGATTTGTTCGTTTACCACTTCAGCGATCGCGCGACCAACAAAGAAGGCATGGACAAGCGGGTTACTCATGAAACTCGCGGGTGAAAGTACTGGGAAGGCGATCGGGGATCAGGAGGTCAAGCGCTAGTTGAGAGCTAGGGTGCGCGCATAATCGCTTTTAGGCAATGCCGGAGCGGGCTACCGCGACCGCTCTGAATTATAGCGTGGTGGTTTTGGGCTGGCAGGTTTGGCATGAGCAGTTTAGGGCTGGCTGGGGATTCGCGCCTGCGGCTTAGTCAGGGATCAAAATTAGAGATCAAGATCAGGGATCAAGATCAAGGGCGCAGAACTCGCAGCCAGGGTATGCCATGCCCTTAGGGGGTGTTGCTGCTGTCTGGGGCGGAACCACTGCCAGCGCTGCCCCCGTTGCTAGCACCGGATGCCCCGCCGCTGGCTGGGGCGCTGGAGCTGCCACCGCTGGGGCGACGCTCAACGGCGGCTGGCTCCGGCGCGGGGCGGCGCTCTGTGGTCGGTCGGCGTTCTGTGACGGGTCGCGGCTCGGGGTTGGCGGGCCGATCGGGCGCGGGGCGGGTTTCTGAGGGGGCTGAGTTAGTAGCCGGTTCGGGGGTGCTGGTTCCCGACGGTGAGCGATCGACCGTTGAACCGCGATCACCTGAATTGGAGCGATCGGGGCGATCGGGACGATCAGTTGCTGAGTTGGCCGTGCCCGAATTGCCACCGGAGGGATCTACCAGCGGTGTGCTGTCGGTCGGTGGCGCGTTGCCATCAGAATTATCCAAGGGGCTGGGGCTGGCCAGGGGCGCGCGATCGGCGGTGGACTCCGCTGGTCGCGCGCTGTTGCGCACGGGCCGCTCGATCGGGGCAATGCGTTGGCTGCGAATCGCCGCTGAACTATCCCGGTGAGGATGGCTGCGAATTTGCTGTAGCACTAGGTCAGGAATGCTGGGATCGGCTGGATCCAACTCCTGTTCAGCGGTTTTGGAGACCGGCCAACCTTCACGCGGCGGGAAGGACTGCTCTTCTCCCGCCAACCAGTTCAGGATTGGGGGGGACTCGAACCGAATGCCGAAGAGGTTCATTTCGCCGGATCGCACAACGGCCACCGCTCCCGCGCCAAGCATGGAAGCACAGGCAGCGGTAACCAAAAACAAGGGAGCAATCCAGCGGCTTCGTTGCGGTTGGGGAGAAGAAGGGTTCAAAGCAAACCTCGGGGCATCGGAGAGGGGTGGATGCCGCTTCAACTCTTAAGAATAAGTCAAGAGTTTTTCTTTCGTAAAGATTCACAACAATTGCGGCCCTGGCCCTGGGTTGCGATCGCCCCCGAAGCCTCAGCCCACCGGACTTTGTGGCGGATAGTGGGTTTTCACCCAAGTGATCGCTTCGGTGCGATCGCCCACCAGTCGATCCAAACAGGCTCCCCGCAACTGGCCCAAAATTTCTCGAAATTGCTTACCCGGTGCATAGCCCAACTGTTGCAGATCTTTGCCATTCAAAGGGCTGGTCACTTGGCTCAGGCGGGTGAGGTATTGCCAAATTTGCCGCCGTGTCACCCGATCGCTGTGGAGACTGACCAACAACAGCAGCGGTCGGCTCCAGGATTCCAAGACCCGCACTTGGTCACTGGGGCGATCGCATTGGGCCAATTTTGCGGGCAAGGTGGTTTCCGCGATCGCCAGTTGATCGAGCCGTTGAATGCTGGCTTCGGTGAGTTGTAGGCGGCGTGCCACCTCAGCTCGATCGCCCGGGGCCAAGCTGGCCAACAGGGTTTCCAGCAACAGTTCCCAACGATGGAGACCTGCCACCGCCCGATCGTCCCCCCAAGCCAACACCCCTGCCGCCCAAACCCAGGCCACCCAGCGCACCGCCTGCCGAAGCGATCGGGTCAGTTTCAGCGTAGGGTGAATGCAACGTAAGGCCTCCAGGCGATCGAGCAAATCCAGGGCCGGCAACCAAAAATCCGTCTGCAAAATGTATTTCAGCTCGGCTTTCAAGCGGGTTTCCAGGGCAGGTTGACGGCGCTGCCCCTCCAGCGGCGACAGTTGAGCCATGGCATAGCGGATGTAGCGCTCTGTTTGGGTTTCGATCGTGAATCCCAATTTGACCGCAAACCGCACCGCTCGATAGATCCGCGTGGGATCCTCAATGAAGCTGTTGGCATGGAGCACCCGCACCAGCCGATCGCCCAAGTCCACCATGCCCCCAAAAAAGTCCAGCACCTCACCGGGATTGGGTTCCGTCAGCCGCACCGCCAACGCATTCACCGTAAAATCGCGCCGATACAAATCCTGTTGAATAGAACTGGCTTCCACTTCCGGATTCGCCGCTGGATAGGGATAAAACTCCGTGCGCGCCGTGGCAATATCCACCCACAGGGAATCGAACAGCGGATCTCGATGCCACAACAGGGCGGCCGTTTGAAATTGCCCATGGACTTGTAAGCGCACCCCGGGATAGTCCTGGGCCAGAGCTTGGGCCAAGCCCACAGCGGCTCCGGTGTCTGGCGCGATGGCTGCTGAGTCCTCTGGAGGATTCGCCTGGGGTTGATGGCAACCATCCACTACCAAGTCCAAATCCGACAGGTGCAGCGCCTGGGCCGCGTCACTCAGGAGCAAATCGCGCACCCCACCGCCCACCAGGTACAGTTGCCAGCCCTTGGCCTGGGCCAAAGCCGCTGCCCGATCAAGCAGTTGTCGCAAGGGCGGAGTGAGCCGCGACAGCAGGGGGCAAAAATTCCCGATCGCCTCGATCGGGTTTGACAAGGCATGGGTGGGCTGTTGCTGTCGATCGCGATGGAACCGGCGCAACACATCGGTACGGGTCACAATCCCCACCAGTTGCCCCCGATCGAGCACCGGGAGCCGGCCAATGTCATAGGTCACCATCAGGGCCTCGATGGCCGCTAGGGTCGTTTCCGGGGTGATGGTTCTGAGCTGGGTGGTCATGTAGCCCTTGACGGGGGCATGGTGAAACCCGTGGTGCAGCGCAATGTCCAAATCTCGCCGGGACACAATTCCCACCAACTGCCCACCCCGATCGACCACGGACAGGCCGGAATGGCCATAGCGCAACAAAATCCGCTGGGCTTCGTCGATCGAGGTTTCCGGCAAAATCGTCCGCACGGGTGAGGACATCAAATCCCGCGCGATCGGGGGATGGGGCAACTGAGCCGCAAAGGCCGCCATCAGTGATTTCAGCAAGGTCGCCGCCGGTTCGATCGGCTCCGCTGGCTCTGAATCCCAATGCACCGTACCCGCCGCCGCTTGGGCATGGCCGCCCCCCCAAGGAGCCAACAATGCTCCCCAGTCCGGGCCCACCAACCGCGATCGCCCCACCAGAGACAGCCGCTGGCCACGAGATCCCTCTCGGGTGCTGTAGAGCGTGCCCAACAGCAAACTATCGGCCCCGATCGTGTCCACCAACCGCGAAGCCACCGTTGAAAGACCGGGCACGTATTGATCCGCCGTCAGCAACACCCAGGTTAAGCGGGCCCCGGCCACCACTTGGGTTTGTTCCGGGTGGCCATGCACCTGGTCGATCGCCTCCGCCAACAGCCGTTGCAACAGGGGCGACAAACTCGGATCCAAATAGGTGGCAATGGCGCTGACGCTGGCTCCTTGGGCCATTAACCAAGCCAGGGCCGCCGCATCCCGCGCCGTTGCGGTTTCATAGGTCAAAGATCCGGAATCCACATGGATCCCCAAGGCCATCACCGTTGCCTCAGCCGGTGTGAGGGGCCGCTGCAAGTCGCCAGCCCGTTGCAATTGCTCCACCATCAGGGTGGTGGTGGCCCCCACCGCTTCGATTTGTTGTCGGGTGGCGGGAATATCTCCCACCGCACCCAAATGATGGTCATAGAGGGTGATCGAGTTTAGCTGGGGCAAGTCCAGCCATTCCGCCAACTTCCCCAGTCGATCGCGCTGTTGGGTATCCACCACCACGAGCGATCGAATCCGCTTCGGATCCACCGATCGCCGCTCAATCAAGGGATACTCATCACGATGGAGCGCCAAAAACGCCTGCACTCCCGGATGCACGCCACCCGCCAGCACAATCTTGGCCCCCGGGTGCAGGCAGGCCCAGCCCACCGCCGCCCCCAGGGCATCAAAATCCACCGTCATGTGGCACAACACGAGATCCATTGATTGCAGCCCATCCCGAAATCGTTATTGGCCCTGATGATTGCCCCTTTGGTTATGGGCCCCTCTAGCTCAGTTTGCGCCCTAAAGTTTTCGCCCTAAAGTTTGCGCTCTAAGTGGGCAATGAGCTGATCCGCCTTCATAAACCCTTCGATTCGATCGATCGCCTGGCCATCCTTAAACAAAATCAGCGTCGGCAGGGCTGTCACCTGGTGTTGAGTTGCCAAATCCGGGTAGCGATCGGCATCAATCTTCACCACTTGCAGGTGATCATGCAGCCGCACACTCACCTCCTCCAACACTGGCGACAACAGTTGGCAAGGGCCGCACCAAGTGGCATAAAAGTCCACAAGAACGGGTTTTTCAGCTTCCTGAATCATGGCATCAAAACTCGTGAATTCCTTCGATGTCGCCATAGCTCTCCTCCTGAGGCAGGGGTAATTATTTAGAGAAAATCCCAATGATCGCAATGATTGGTGATCGCAAGTCCCAAGCAAACCCAGTCGATCGCCACTCCATTTCTGGGTCAATTTGGCCAAGATTGATCGAGTGGTTCTCAATTTCTCATTTCAATTTCTCATTTAAGATGAAATCGCGAAAAAACCGAGAGAACATCGGCTTGAAATGGCTTGGAACCTGAAAATTTCAGCGCTACAATGGAACCGATTTGCCCCTGTTGATCGAGGGCTAGTCAAGCTTAGACTGAGAATTAATCATTCACGCGATTCGTTCGCAATCAATTAAGGCGAAAATTAAGGCGAAAGTTTGAGAGCAAAGCCAAGGGCCAGAGCATTTGACGGTCTTGCTCCAATCATGATCAGACCCATGATCAGGCAAGGGGTTTAAACCCCTTGTCCTACCCCTTGTCCCAGCACTTGTTTTGCCCCTTGTCCTACGATCTGTTAAGGGCAAAGTCCGAGGTGATGATGATTGACGGATGGGCCTGATCAATTAGGTCTGATCAGTTGGGACTGACTCAGTGTCGCCTTGATGGTTGAATGGTTCGGTGATCCTCGTTTGATCCTGGTTTGATCCTGTGCGGAGCTTGGCACAATGACCCCCAGCGCTGAAATTATTTGTGTCGGCACTGAGCTGTTGCTTGGCGACATTCTCAATGGTAATGCTCAGTTTTTGGCCCAACAACTGGCGGCATTGGGCATTCCCCACTATTACCAAACGGTGGTTGGCGACAATCCCCAACGCCTGCAACGGGCGATCGCCACCGCTTGCCAACGATCGCGTATTTTGCTGTTTACGGGTGGACTGGGCCCCACGCCCGATGACCTAACCACCGAAACGATCGCCCAGTTCTTCGATGTGCCCCTGGTGGAACATCCGGCCGTCATTGCCGACATTGAACAAAAATTTGCCCAGCGCGGCCGCACCATGGTTCCCAGCAATCGCAAGCAGGCTCTGCTGCCGGCTGGCGCGGCCATTTTGACCAACCGAGTGGGCACGGCTCCGGGCATGATTTGGCAACCGGTTCCGGAGTTGTTGTTGATGACCTTTCCCGGTGTGCCCAGCGAAATGCGCACCATGTGGGCGGAAGTGGCCATGCCTTACCTGCGAGATCACGGGTGGTCGCGCCAAACGATCGTCTCCCAAACCCTGAAGTTTTGGGGCATTTCCGAATCGGCCTTGGCGGAACGGGTGGCGGACTATTTAGCCAGTTCGGAGCCAACGGTGGCTCCCTATGCCAACCGAGGATCGGTGAAGTTGCGGGTGTCGGCCTGTGGAGCAACGGCGGCCGAAGCCCTGGCCAAAATTGAGCCGATGGTGGCGCAAATTCGCGATCGGGTGGGGCCCGATTGCTATGGCTTGGATCAGGATACGTTGCCGATCGTGGTGGGTCGATCGCTCCAAGACCGAGGCGAAACCCTGGCGGTGGCGGAGTCCTGCACCGGTGGCGGTTTGGGGCAGTTGCTGACGGCGGTGGCCGGCAGCTCCGCCTACTTCCTCGGCGGCATCATTGCCTACGACAACCGAATCAAAACAGCCCTGTTGGGGGTTTCGGCGGAAACGCTGGATCGCTTCGGAGCCGTCAGCCATGAAACAGCCAAGGAAATGGCGATCGGGGCACGAGATCGCCTCGGCAGCACTTGGGCCATCAGCATTACTGGGGTAGCCGGGCCTAGCGGCGGCAGCGAGGAAAAGCCCGTGGGCCTGGTTTATGCGGGCATTGCCGGGCCCGATGGGGTCACCACCCATGAAATGCGCCTCGGGATCCAGCGCGATCGGGAATGGATTCGCCACGTGAGCGCCTGCACCGCTTTGGATTTCCTGCGTCGCCGCTGGCTATGAGGTTGGCCGATTTGTTGTCCGTTTAGTCCGCTTAGGTTGGGGGTTGCGAGTTGGGCCGCTGCGCGATCGATGGGTGCAAGCTGGTTTGCGAGATGGGGTGCGAGTACCGGGCGATCGACCTCGGGCTTGGCTGGTCGATCGCTTGGCCCGGCGGGCGCGTCGCTTTTGCCAAGAGCTGAGATGATCCGTTGCAATATGAGACAGGGCCCCCACCTCCAGCCCCACAAAACCCGCCACCAAAAACGGGAATTGATCAACCCACAGCCATTGACCGATCGCCCGGGTTTGGGCCAAGGTGACCGCCTCAAAGCTGGCATAGCGATGGGCCCCACCCAACAGGGAAAACCCGATCGCCGCCAGTCCCAACAGCAGCAACCATCCCAGCCCCAGGGCGATCACCAAATACAGCACCCGTAAGGTCGTGCCAATCAGCGGCCCGTGAGACCAGGTGGAGCGGTGGCGAATCAGTTTTTGGTAGGGAATCCAAATGATACGCAGCGGGCCCCAACGTTGGAATGGGTGCGATCGAATATCCAGGTCTGGGCTGAGCCAATAGCCCCCCACCACACAGCCGATCGCGCTCGCAGCCGCCAACCCGAAATCCGTCGTCACCCCCAATCCCACCAAGAACCAAATCCCGGCCGTGTTGATCGTGATTCGATCGTGAACCAATCCGGCAGCCATAGGGGCAGGGCACAAATGCTGATAACGAGAGCAATATCTAAAAAAGCTGATCAACCAAAATCAGGCTGATCCACACCAGCCATCGAACCAGCCATAAAACCAGCCATAAAGCCAGTTATTGAACCGAAACTAGGCCCATCTTGAGCCACAGGAGCCAGCCCTGGCAAGCGATCGGGCAGCGGATCGCGCTTCTTTCCATTAAACGCGATTAAGACTCAGCACAGAATTACGCTGTGCTTATGAATTCAGCATCTGAAATTTGAAAATTGTAATCAAGTCAATTATTTATTAAAACTTATTCTCAATTAGGATGAAGATCAGGGTGTCAATCGCTACAGCCGCCAGCGGGTCACTCACTGGCTCTCGGGGCGGTGACCTGATTCGTTGCCCCCAAACCATGGCCCCATCACCAATTTTTGACCGTTGGCCCCACTAACCCCCACCCGCGATCGTTCCCTATCGGGATGGATCCAATCAGCAAGTTTTTGATTGTGAAGAAGTTACCGTCAAGTGCCACGCGCTGGCCAGAGCGTTTCTGGAGGCTGTTTCACCTCCGTCAAGCCCCCGCCCCTTCCACCTCGGAGCCAATCGATCGCTGGAGCCATGGGCCCACACAAGCCACCGAATGGTTGACCGTCACCCCAGCTCATCTCCCGTTTCAAAACACCCACCTCAACACCCACCTCAACACCACTCCCTTGACACCCTCTTGCTTAATCATGCCTGTCGCTGCTCGTCGAACCGATCGGCCGGGATCTGCGCCACCCCCACCCCCTGCCCCATCGCTAACATCTGTTCCCTATCGTCGTTACGGGCCCGTTGCCATTGCCTTGTTGGTGGGAGTGGGTCTGTCGGCCTGGGCGGCCAACTGGGCGGCCGATCGGGACTTGGCCCAAGCCCGCGCCCAACTGCAACAGCAAACCCAACAATTGGGCAACAATCTCCGTGATGATTTAGAACAAATTACCCGCACCACCCGCGCCGGGGCTTTGATGTTCGATCGCCGTCGCCCCGCCTCGGCCGCCGAATTTCAATCCATCAGCCAAAACCTTCTGTCCGATGTGGCCAACACGGCCGATACGGCTTGGATTCAGGCCGATCCCCAAACGGGGCCCTATGTTCAATTTCAACTGGGACAAGGCATTCAGTCCCTTGGCGGTCGGCAATCCGGTCAGCGAGCAACCATCCCCCCAGCCCTCAACAGTTGGCTGAAGCGGGCCCAGTCCTTTCAGCGGCCCTTGACGATGATTGTGTCCAATCCAGATCCTCGGCTGCTGACGGTGCAGGGAACCGACCAGGGTTGGTTTGTGACCCAAACGGAAATTACCCGATCGCTCCACCTCACCCGTGGACAAACGGGCGTGTTGGATTTGGATATTTTCCTGTTCGATCGCCCGGTGGATTATTTGCAATCCCAGTTAGCCAATCCCAGTAGCTTCGATCGCATCCTCCCGATCGCTAGCACAGCCCCTTGGACTGTTGGGGCCCAGCAGGCCTTGCGTTGTCCTTGGAAAGGCCCTTGGGATATTTGCACCCAATCCATTAACGTGGGCGATCGGGAAATGTCCCTGCTCGTTTTGCCCCATCAAATTTTTTCGCCCTTCCTGTTTCCTAACAGCATCGCGGCCTTTCTCGTGGGCTTAAGCCTCACCGCCAGCATTGCCGCCTATCTTTTCAACAATATCCGGCGAGTGGTGGTGCAAGAATCGCTCCTTAACCAAGTGATTTACAGCAACCAACAGCTTCAGGAATCTCGCTTGGCCCTGCAAGATCGCACTGAAGATTTAGAAACGGCCCTTCAAGAACTGCAAGAAGCCCAAGCCCACCTCATCCAAAGCGAAAAACTATCCAGCTTAGGGCAATTGGTGGCCGGAATCGCCCACGAAATTAATAATCCCGTGAGCTTTGTCCATGGCAATTTGCATCACGCCTCGGAATATGCCACGGAACTTTTAGAAGCCGTAATTGCTTACCAAGAGAGGATCGATCACCACAACCAGCAATATTCCCAAACCCCTCATTTCGTCCCGATCGCCCATCCCGAGACCCTTGATTTAGATTACATTGCCGATGATTTTCCCAAGCTGCTTACTTCCATGCGCGTGGGAACCAATCGAATTCGGGAAATTGTGAAATCCCTCAGAATCTATTCCCACGTCACCACCGAAGCCAAGGAACCGGCCAGCCTCCACGAGTCCATCGATCGGGTTTTGATGATCTTGAGCCATCGGATTCAGGAGCTAAAACCCGATCTCAATATCATTCGTCAAAATGGCTCCTTACCTGCCATTGACTGCACGATCGGGCAAATTGATCAGGTTCTAATTAATCTGTTGGTCAATGCCATTGATGCGATCGAAGAACGCTGGCAAACGGCTCCCCCGGCCCAAGAATTACCCACCCTGACGATCACGACCCAAACCCTCAATTTGTCTTGGATCAAAATTGAAATTACTGACAACGGCATTGGGATGAATGAGGTGACCCGCGCCAAATTATTTGACCCGTTCTATACCACCAAGCCCGTTGGCAAAGGCACAGGATTGGGCATGGCGATCGCCTATCAAATTATTGTGGAGCGTCACTACGGCTCGATCGACTGTCGATCGATTCCCCACCACGGCACAACCTTTGAAATTAAACTGCCCATCACCAGAGACATCGCCAGCGCCGCCACTTCTGCCTGATTGATCAGCCACTTCAATAGGGGCTGATACCCAATGGCTCCAGGTTCAGGTGTGCCGCCGCTGCGGCCAGGGCCGCGCGATCGCGCCAATTGTCCACATGGGGCAAATAGCCCAGCACCGGCACATGGGTCAGGCTTTCAATCAGGCCGATGGGGGCTAAAGCTTCTCGATCGGCCGCGCTCACGGCCGTCACTTCATTCAGCACAATGCCCCGCAGCGGAATTTGGAATTGACGAGCCAGGGCCACATTCGCCACCGTTTGGGCGATCGCCCCCAACTTGACCGGCACCACCAACACCAACGGCAACCGCCAAGCGGCCACCACATCCGCAAAGGTCAACTCCCAAGTGACCGGCGACCCCAAGCCTCCGGCCCCTTCAATCAAAATGAAGGAGCGATCGCTCTGGAGGGTTTGCAGAGCTTGCCAGGCCAAGGCCAGGTCGATCGTTTTGCCTTCCCGTTCCGCCGCGATCGGGGGAGCCAAGGGAGCCTGTAGCCGAATGGGATTAAAGGATTCGGGGCTTTGATTCAAATCCGCAAACAATTCCCCATAAATTTCCCGATCGCCCTCCCCGGACTGTACCGGTTTCAGCAAGCCCAAGGCCCCTTGTTTCTGACAATGCCACTGCCAATAGGCCGCCAGTGCCAGCACAAAGACCGTTTTGCCCACTTCCGTATCGCTCCCCGCGATCGCCAGTTGCTGCGGTCGTCTTTCACTCATCCCATTCTCCTGTTGGTTTAGCGCGCTTCCATCGGCTTCAGCACTACTCAGGCCGATCGCCCTGCCGCTTCTTGCTCCAAGGGTTTGATCACGGTTGCTACCGAACCCGCACGGCGATCTCAAAGGGCATTTCCAAATCCGAAGACACTTCAATACCGTAGTTGCCACCCACGGGCGCTTCCAAACTGACGGATCCTTCCAGTCCTTCCATGTCCGGAATCGGGCCATTGGGGCCAAACACCGTGGCTCGCAAACCGGAAGGAATACTAATTGAAATTTGCTGACCCGCCTGGGCTTCAAAACCAAAGGTTTGGGGAACCTGGGGCTGAGTCACACCTCGGAAGTTGCGCGAAGTGGGTTGGCGGGTTGGTTCTGGGCTGGGGCTGGGAGTTGGCTCCGGAGTCGGGGTGGGCGTTGGCGTGGGGCTTGGCTCCGGACTGGGGGAAGCGGGAGCCGCCGCTAGCCGTAAGCGCAGGCGGTAGTCTCCCCTGGGCGCACCGGGGGCCACGCGCACTTGCAGGGCATATTCACCAGCCACGGCAATCACGCCATCCCATTGGCGCAGATCCCGGCTCGATCGATCCGCCGGGTCACCATCGGGAGCCAGGAGACTAGCGATCACGTTATTGCCTGCCACGGAAATGCTGAGGGGTTGCTCAGCACCGGCCTGGAAACGATAGATCAGGGTTTCGTTTTCGCCCAGGGTGCGGGAATCTTCAAAATCCCCGGCGGGCTGAAGGTTCAACCGCTGGGTGGAGACCACAGGCGAGGCGATCGGGCTAGGGGACGGGGTGGGGGATGGCGTGGGGGATGGGCTAGGCAGCGGCGGACTTTCGGAAACCGTCGCGGTTGGTGTGGGGTTGCTGTTGTTGGGCGATCGGCTCAGGAATTGATTCACCAGCGACCAGGAACCCACTCCCGTCCCCAGCACCAACAACACACCTAACACCGTCACCGCCCAAGGGTTATCCATCAAGGATCCTCGGGGTTCCACGCTCCAATCGGGGCCGGGAGCCGGGGCCGGTGCGGGCGATCGGGGGGCGATCGGAGGCGGCGCAGCCCGACCCACCACCACCGTCGCCATGGTTGAAGGGACAGTTCCCGTGGGATTAGCGGCTGGGGCCGGCGCTGCCGGAGTTGGGGGTGAAGTGGAGGGCGGCTGGGCCACGGGGCGGGCCGTCGCATCCAACGTCACCTCCTGCAACGCCTGAAGCACCAAGGAGGCAGAGGGATAGCGCTCCGTCGGTTGATAGGCCAACATCCGTCGTAGCAGATCTCCCAAGGCCGGCGTGAGGGGCACATACTGATCCCAATGCCAGGTAAGGGTGCGATCGTCTAGCAAATCCTGGGGTTCTCGCCCCGTCAGCAACACCAACACCGTGGCGGCCAATGCATAGAGATCGCTGCTGGGGTAAGCACGGCCGGTTTGAATTTGTTCGCTGGGGGCATAGCCGCTTTTACCAACGGTGGTGGCCTGCACGGCTGTGGCTCCCGGTTGTTGGAAGCGGGTGGCCATTTCTTTGATGGCCCCAAAGTCAATCAACACGGGCAGTCGATCGTGCTCCCGCAGAATAATGTTTTCCGGCGAGATATCCCGGTGAATGATTCCCAAATTGTGCAGGTAGCTCAATACGGGGAGCAACTGTTGCAAGAGGTAGAACACTTCCCCTTCCGCAAAGAGCTGACCATGGTGCAGGCGGCTATCTAGGAGCGATCGATAGGTATTGCCCTGCACATAGTCCTGCACCAAAAATAGGCGACCCTCCGCCTCAAAGGTGGCCTGAAACTTGGGAATTTGTGGGTGATTGATTTGGTAAAGAACCGCTGCCTCGCGCCGGAACAGTTCATTGGATTTTTCGAGGGCGTAGGCATCGCCCACGGGCGGCGTGAATTCCTTGAGGGCACAGCGCTCGCCAAATCGCCCCAAATCCTCCGCCAGGTAGGTGCGCCCAAAGCCACCCTGTCCCAACACTTCCACAAGGCGATAGCGATTTTGGAGAACAGTTCCGGGGGGCAGGGACGGTTGCATGGGACTCGGGGCGATCGAAGAACAGTTGAAATGGCAATTCAGTCAGGCAATAGTCAGGCGATGATCGAGCAAAAACTCAAGCGAAACTCAGGCGAAATTCAGAAAAAAACAATTTATTCCGTAACTTGCATCGCCCCATTGGACTGATCAATTGTTTGATCGAACCATTAAAGGAGTCGGGTGATTTTGATTGTTCAGACGCAACCGGCGCTAAAACCAATTTATAGGGCTGAATGAACCGATCAGACTTGGGGCGATTAGCGGCATTGTCGTCACCCAACCCCCATTTCCCCTGATTATCCCAGGTCTGCGATCAATCAATCGCCCGGCACAACCGCCCAAGAAACTGGGCGGCGGTTGTTGGTTGAAGATCCATTGGGTTGGATCTCCATTGGCTAGCGATTCTGCTGAGTCCCTAGCCGCTTCCTTGGGGGTAGCAAGTTGAGCCGCATCTGCCGCCAGATGCAGCCTGGGCTTGTCCCGTTGCGATCGACTCGGGAACTGGCCGGAACTCGCGGTGGCCCGCACCACCAGTTAGGGTTTTGCCCCTGTCTGGGGTTGGGCTGGGTGTTAAATTGCCCGTTTGGGCAACCCTCGGGACTCATCCTAGCCGATCGGGCTAGGGGATGGTCGATCGCCCCATTGAACTCGTTAAACTGCCCCCGTTTTCTGTCACAATTGCCGCCCGATCGTACAAAGGTTAATCAACAGTGATTGATTTTCTGTCATCTGCTCAAATTCTCTGAAAAATGTGAATCCATTCTAGAGGCTGTCATACAATGAACAGATGCTACTCGGATTCAAAACTCAACTCAAGCTCAACAACCAACAACGCACCGCATTAGCTCGCCATGCCGGTGTTGCGCGTCATGCCTGGAATTGGGGGTTGGGACTGGCTAGAGATATCCTTGACCACAACCGATCAAATACTGACGAAAAGATCAAATTCCCATCGGCTATTGATTTGCACAAGTGGTTGGTAGCCTTGGTGAAGTCTGAACACCCTTGGTACTACGAGGTCTCCAAAAGCGCACCCCAGAATGCTTTACGCCATTTACGGGTGGCTTGGGATCGGTGCTTCAAAAAGACTTCAGGCGCTCCTAAATTCAAGAAAAAGGGTCGCCATGACTCCTTTGAACTGGATGGAGCTATTCATATCAAGGGACTGAATAAAATTCAGGTTCCTAAGATTGGCATCCTGAAGACCTATGAAGCATTACCTCAAAATGTTCAACCTAAATCAGTCACAATCAGCCGCCGAGCGAATGATTGGTTCATCTCGTTTCGGATTGAGATCGAACCCGTCATCACACCTAAAGCGGTTGAAATTGTTGGTGTTGATTTGGGTGTCAAGTCCCTAGCAACGCTCAGCACTGGAGAAGTGTTTGAAGGCGCTAAAGCCTACAGACAAATGGAGTCCCGGCTCTCTCGGTTGCAATGGCTAAATCGTCACAAGCAACGCGGGTCTGCCAATTGGAAAAAGGCTCAATTGAGGATCGCCCGGTTGCATCAGCAAATCGCCAATATCCGTAAAGACACCATCCACAAACTCACGACCTACCTCGCCAAGAACCACGGCGTGGTGGTCATTGAGGATCTGAATGTGTCCGGAATGATGGCGAATCACAAGCTAGCCAAGGCGATTCAGGATATGGGGTTCTACGAGTTTCGGCGGCAACTAGATTACAAGACAAAGTTGTATGGCTCTGAGCTGGCGATCGTGGATCGCTGGTTTCCATCTAGCAAGACTTGTTCCCGTTGCGGCAAGAGAAAAGAGACCCTATCGCTGTCAGAGCGGGTGTTTAATTGTGACCACTGTGGATTGCAAATTGATCGCGACTTGAATGCCGCAATCAATTTGAAAAAGGCGGCCAGTCCGGTCGTGTCAGTCTGTGGAGCGGAAGAAGCCGACTTCGCCGCAATGAAGCAGGAAGTTTCCTGATTACTGCATTTGCTAGTCAATTGCAGCAATTGTTAGTGAATTAGTGACGGACGCAAATCCAAAGAAAATTGGAAGGAAATGCTAAGATTGCCATGAATGCGCTTCGAGGGTCTGCCGTGATTTGCTCTGCGACTTCTCCGCTGCCGACTTCGCATCGCGAAGTGACGGAAAAGAGCCGACTTCGCATCTTCTCAGGATCGGCAAATGTCGCCTTGGCCGAAGAAGTTGCTGCATACCTGGGGTTACCGTTGGGACCAATGGTTCGCAAACGGTTTGCCGACGGTGAGCTTTATGTTCAAATTCAGGAGTCAATCCGGGGTTGTGATGTTTATCTGATCCAACCGGTTTGTCGCCCTGTGAATGACCATCTAATGGAATTGTTGATCATGGTGGATGCTTGCCGCCGGGCTTCGGCGCGCCAAGTCACCGCTGTGATTCCCTACTACGGCTATGCCAGGGCCGATCGCAAGACGGCCGGCCGGGAATCGATTACGGCCAAACTGGTGGCGAACCTGGTTGTGAAATCCGGAGCCGATCGGGTGTTGGCCATGGACTTGCATTCAGCGCAAATCCAAGGCTATTTCGATATTCCGCTCGATCATGTTTTTGGTGCGCCAGTCCTGATCGACTACCTCGAAAGCAAGAACCTGTCGGATATTGTCGTGGTGTCGCCCGATGTGGGCGGGGTGGCGCGGGCCCGGGCCTTTGCTAAGCGCCTGAACGATGCGCCCCTAGCGATCATTGACAAGCGCCGCCAAGTGCACAATGTGGCGGAAGTGCTGAACGTCATTGGTGACGTGAAGGGCAAAACGGCCGTTTTGGTGGATGACATCATCGACACAGGCGGCACGCTCACGGAAGGGGCCCGAATGCTGCGTCGGGAAGGGGCACGCCAGGTTTATGCCTGTGCCACCCATGCGGTGTTGTCTCCTCCGGCGATCGAGCGCTTGTCCAGTGGGTTATTTGAAGAGGTGATTGTCACCAACACGATTCCCATGATGGATCACCACCATTTTGACCAGCTCACGGTTTTGTCAGTGGCGAATGTGCTGGGCGAAACTATTTGGCGCATCCACGAAGACACGTCAGTTAGCAGCATGTTTATCAATGACTAATATCCATGATTCAAGGATGCGCCTGCGGAGCTAGCTGACTGGGGCTGAGATTCGCGGATGAACGGTGGAGGGAGCAAGTTTGCTTAGGAGGTGGCTTCTGGCCATTACTCCTGCAAGGACAAAATTCCTAAGCATTGTCCTAAAACTCAAGGGTGACGGACGATCGACCGAGAAACCCAACGGGGGCGTTCACGGTCGATCGTTTGTCTTCGCTGGCTTCTCGGAATTACCATTCGGAATTGCCATTGGGGGCGATCGAGCGCGATTAAGCGTAATTGGGTGCGATTTCGACGACCTGAAGACGACCTGAGCCTGTTGATTAACCCATTTCGATGCAGGGGGCCATCCAAAACCTGGCTAATGCCCTATGTTGCGAATTACAGCCTTCAGGTAGATTGATTGGGATTTTCGATTTTGTATTTTCTGAAGGATGAGGATTAGCCATGGATATTTTTCCGGCGATCGATCTGTTGGGTGGACGTTGTGTCCGGCTCTTTCAAGGTGACTATGATCGCGCGGAAACCTTTGGTGATGATCCGGTGATGGTTGCCCAGCGGTGGATGACGGCGGGGGCCAGTTGGTTGCACCTGGTTGACTTGGATGGGGCCAAAACGGGAGAACCCGTGAATCTCCAGGCGATCGCGGCCATTACCCAACAACTGGGCGATCGCCCGATTCAAATTCAAGTGGGAGGCGGCATCCGAACCCGCGATCGCGCGGCCCGCCTGTTTGAACTGGGGATCACCAGAGCGATTGTGGGAACCGTGGCCGTGGAGCAGCCGGACGAAGTGGCCGCCTGGTGCGCGGAATTTCCCGGGCGGATCGTAATTGGCATTGATGCCCGCAATGGCTGGGTTGCAACCCGGGGTTGGCTGGAAACCTCCGAAGTGCGGGCGGTGGAACTGGCCCAGCGCGTTCAGGACTGGGGCGCGGCGGCCATTGTTTACACGGATATTCACCGGGATGGCACTTTGGCAGGCCCCAACAAGGAAGCCCTACGCGAGCTGGCGGAAGGGATTTCCATTCCCGTAATTGCCTCCGGGGGGATCAGTTCCGTCACCGATTTATTGGGGCTGCTGGCCCTGGAGCCGGTGGGAGTCACGGGGGCGATTGTCGGTCGCGCCCTCTACACCGGCAACGTGGATCTCAAGGAGGCCATCCAGGCGGTGGGCCCGGGCCGAATTCAAGATCTCCCCCTGAATTTTGGTCAGGAGGCGATCGGGTAACTCAGCCACTGAGGCAGCCCCGGGATCCAAGGCGATTGAGGGGTCCATCCGCAGCGATCGCCCAACCCTTGTTGATCCTTAGCCCTAACCCTGAGCAGCAGCGGGGCGCAGAATCACCAACCCATAGGCCTGGGGATTCAAATATTGCTGGGCGGCCCGCTGCAAATCTTCTGGAGTCAGGCAACGGACAGCATCGGGATATCGCAGGGCCGCATCCACATTGCCCACCAAGGTTTGGTAGTAGCCATAGAGGTTCGATCGATTCGCGGGGGTTTCATTGCCAAACACAAACCCATTAGCCACCCGCGCCCGCACCCGATCGACCTCCGCCATGCTCACCGGTTCCGAACCAATACGCGCCATGTGATCCTGCAAGCGGGCTTCCAGCTCTGGCAAATGCTCCGGCTCACAATGGGCGGCCAAATAAAACGTTCCTTGGGCACGGTAGGTCAAATTGGTGGCCGAAACCTTGGACACCAATCGCCGCTCTTCCCGCAAGTCCCGCACCAGGCGCGAGGTGCGGCCATGGCCCAACACCGCCGCCAACACATCCAGCGGATAGGTTTCCCGCAAGTCCTGTAGCCCCGGAACGCGCCAGAGCATGATCAGGCGGGCCTGTTGCAACGATGGGTCAATGATTTCCCGGCGTTCAATGTGATCGAACGGCAACTCTGGGATCAACGATGGCGTGGCCACCGGCAAACCCGACCAGTCCCGATCGCGCCAGGCCTCGTTGAAGCCGGTTTCCAAAATCTCGAATAACTGCTCCGGCGGCAAATTGCCCACCGCCACGGCCGTCACCGACTGCGGGCGATAGTGGCGATCATGGAAGTCCCGCATCTGTTGCACATCCAAGTGGGCAATCACTTCCGTGGGGCCCAACACCGGCCGGTTATAGGGCAAGGTCTCAAAGGCCAGGTTCATCACCGCTTGGAAGGTGCGACGGCGGGGATTGTCTTGGCTGCGGCGAATTTCTTCGAGCACCACATGGCGCTCCCGGTCAAATTCCGCGGCCGGCAACTGGGGCCGCAATGCCACGTCAAATTGCAAAGGAGCCAGGGCAGCAAAATCCTGGGGAGCGGCGGTCAAATAAAACTGGGTGTAGTCTTGGCTGGTGGCGGCGTTGGTGACCGCTCCGCAAGCTTCAATCCGCTGTTCAAACTCCCCGAGGGCGAGCCGATCGCTCCCTTTAAACACCATGTGCTCCAAAAAGTGGGCCATGCCATTAATGGGTTCAGGTTCGATCGCTGAACCAGCATTGACCCACAAACTGAGATTGACCGCCTCAACGGGCATCTGCTCCACAATCGCGAGTGCACCACAGTCTAACCGCCGAATTAACGGCCCAGTACGGACGGTTTCGATCGGCGGCAGGGCCGGGGCAAACAAGCTTGGCGACATCATTGGCTCAGCTCGCGGAAAGGTAGGATTTAGTTAGACCGCTATTAGCCTAGACCGATTTCACCTCACTGTGCTGGCTGGTGCGGTTACTAGCGGGATCGGCGATCGGGGTTTTGGGGGTGGGCGTTGTTTTCGTGGTCTCCCGAGGGCCGCGGGCCTCAATCAGGTCAATGGCACGGCTGACACTTTCCGGGAAAACCACCACTAACCCGCCATCCACCGCCCGATCGAGGGCCGTATTCACCGCCGTGGTTTCATCCAGGATGGTTTCAAACCGGCGAACCCGCGCCAGCCCTTCCTGGCGAGCGGCAGTGATGCCCGCTTCGATTTGGCGAGCGGCGCTGCCCCGGGCCCGACCGCGATTGTCGTCATCTTCCTTGATCAGAATTTCATCGAACATTTGGGCCGCCAGCTTGCCCAGCAATTGGAAGTCCTCATCACGGCGATCGCCCGGGCCACCAACCACACCCACCTTGGTGCCGGGCCAGTTTTGGACAAACACGCCCACCGCTTCATAGCCAGCGGGATTGTGCGCGTAGTCCACTAGGGCATGGTAGCGACCCAAATCAAACAAATTCATTCGCCCCGGGGTCTGCTTGGCACTGGACGTGAAGGTCATCAGGGCCTGACGAATTGCTTCAATGCGCACCCCTTGGGCAAAGGCGGCCAAACTGGCGGCCAGGGCATTGGCAATTTGGAAAGCGGCCTTTCCGCCCAGGGTGAGGGGAATGTTTTCGGCTCGATCGATCCGCAGGGTCCAATCGCCTTTGAGAATCGACAGGTAGCCGTTTTCATAAACAGCGGCCAAGCCTCCCTGTCGGGCATGTTCCCGCACGATCGGGTTCTCCGGGTTCATGGAGAAATAGGTGACTTGGGCCAACACATGCTCCGCCATGGCCGCCACCAGGGGATCATCCGCATTGAGCACCGCATAGCCATCGGGGGCAGCGGCTTCCGCCACCACCGCTTTCACACGGGCCATTTGCTCGATCGTGTCGATGTCCCCCAGCCCCAGGTGGTCAGCGGCCACATTCAGCACCACGCCCACATCGCAGCGATCGAACGCCAAGCCCGATCGCAAAATGCCTCCCCGAGCCGTTTCCAGAATGGCCACTTCCACGGTCGGATCTTGCAGGATCAGATTGGCACTTTGGGGGCCGGTGTTGTCCCCGGGTTCCACCATGTATTCCCCGATGTAAGTGCCGTCGGTGGTCGTGTAGCCCACCACTTGTCCCGTTTGGCGATAGATATGGGCAATCAGGCGGGTGGTGGTGGTTTTGCCGTTGGTACCGGTCACCGACACGATCGGCACATGGGCCGGCGACCCGGGCGGAAACAACATATCCAGCACCGGTTCCGCCACGTTGCGGGGAATGCCTTCACTGGGCTGCACATGCATCCGGAAGCCCGGCGCAGCGTTCACTTCAATCACCACACCCCCGTTTTCGCGCAGGGGGCGGGAAATATCGGGCGTAACAATATCAATCCCGGCGATGTCCAAGCCAATGATCTTGACCACCCGTTGGGCTAACCAGACGTTTTCCGGGTGAATTTCATCGGTGCGATCGATCGCAATGCCACCGGTACTCAGGTTCGCCGTGCCTCGCAAATAGCAAATTTCGCCCCGATCAAGCACAGTATCGAGAGTCAGGCTTTGCCGCTCCAGCATTTGCTCCAAGGGGCGATCGATTGTGATTTTGGTGAGCACATTATCGTGGCCACTGCCCCGGCGCGGATCGCGATTGGTTTCGTCAATCAACGCCTGAATGGTCGATCGCCCATCTCCAATCACCCGAGCCGGTACGCGCTCCGCCACGGCCACCACCTGACCATTGACCACCAATACCCGGTGGTCATTCCCCTTATAAAACCGCTCCACCAAAATCGTCTGGGACTTGGAATCGGCCATGGCCATTTCGTAGGCTTCTTCCGCCGCTTCCCAAGATTCAATGTCCAGGGTGATCCCTCGGCCATGGTTGCCGTCCAAGGGTTTGATCGCGATCGGGTAGCCACCGACCTCCTCGATTGCATCCTGTAGCTCGTCTAGGTATCGAACCGTTGTCCCCCGAGGAACCGGCACGCCCGCATCGGCCAAAACCCGCTTGGTGCCGTCCTTGTCGCAGGCCAACTCCACCGCCAAAATTCCCGTGCGATCGCTCAGGGTCGCTTGCACCCGCTTTTGACGAACCCCATACCCCAACTGAATCAGGGAGCGTGCCGCCAACTGCCGCCAAGGAATTCCCCGGCGCTCTGCCTCGCGCACCAGGGATTCCGTGCTGGGGCCAAGGGCTTCCTCTGCCCGAATTTCCTCCAGATCCTGCAAGTCTTGCTCCAGCTCGGCCCGGGGATAGCTGCCCGAGTCCACAATGCTGCGGCACAGACGCACGGCCGCTCGGGCCGCATACCGCCCAGCCCGCTCGTTTTCATACTCGATCGCCACCAAGTAAACCCCTGGCTCCGAGGTTTCGCGCGTGCGCCCAAACCCCACGGGCATCTGCGTCAATTCCTGAAGTTCCAGGGCCACATGCTCCACGATGTGCCCCATCATCGTGCCTTCGCGCACCCGCTCCAGAAAACCACCCCGCTTGCCCCGCGAGCAGTGATGCTCCATTAAGCTGGGCAGGGCTTCCACCAGTCCTTCGTAGAACCCCGGAATCTCGTTGGAGGGGCGATCAGCCAAGTCCGCCAAATCCAAACGCAAAACGACAAGCTTATGGCGGCGAATGCTCCAATAATTGGGGCCGCGGAGCGTCTGGACTTTCAGGATCTTCATCGGAGGCAGTGTTGAGGAAGGTTCAAAAAGAACGGGGAGATGCGTGACCCAACCGTCATCTAACGAGTCAGCGACACCGAAGGATTAGCTTAGTCTCAGTGCTGACGATGATACTGAACTGTTCCTGAGGAACAATTTTTTCAGAATTCTTAGCTGTCAGGTTAGCCGCTTGGTTCACAAACAGCAACAGAGGCCAAGGGGAATGGACGGGGATTGATCGCCCAAAATGGCCAAGGTGTTGTCTAGTGGGAGATAGACCCGATCGGCAAAGCCTTGGGGCCGCCCTGTGATCACGCCCTTGCGAGCCATATTGGCGATCGAGCGGGTCTCCGAATGGGGATCAAAAGAAATCTGGAAGAATGGGCAGCGTGATCCGGATTCGCCGGTTCCCGAGCTGGGTCTGGATCGGCCGGGGCCGGGGCGGTTTAAGATGAAATCGCGTTGGATTGCTCGCTAGCCAACCCGCTAGGCAGCATCTGAAATTATTAGTGATGCGGGTCAGTGATGCGGGTCGTTGTGATTGTCGCGATCATAACGATGCTGTCGATCATCAACAACTAATCCCGCGTGTAATCTAATCCCGCGTGTCATCCCTCGTGATTGAGGACGCAGCAGTCCTTCATGCTCCGTTTTGCAACGCCCGATCGAACTCGAAACCCATGCAATTTTCGTCCCTGAACCGCTCCACTTGGAAACGCCTCGCGATCGCGTTGTTGCTGACGGTTGTGGTGGCGCTGCAAGCCTGCGCCGCTCCGGCCAGCGGCTTGAAGGCCTACATTGATGCCACCAAAGGCTATCGATTCCTGTACCCGATCGGGTGGGTGGCCGTCAAAGTGGCCGGCGGGCCCGATGTGGTCTTCCATGACCTGATTCAAGAAACCGAAAACGTCAGCGTTGTGATCAACCCCGTTCCCAGCGGCAAAGCCCTGCCCGATTTGGGAACTCCCAGCGAAGTGGGTTATCGCCTCTCTAAGAGCGCGATCGCCCCGCCCGGCTCCGGACGCACCGCCGAACTGGTGAACGCCGAGGCCCGAGAAGCCAACGGCAAAACCTATTACTTGCTGGAATATGCCGTGAAGCTGCCTAACCAAGAGCGCCACAACCTGGCCAGCGTTGCCGTCAGCCGTGGCCAGCTCTACACCTTGAACATTTCCGCCTCCGAAGGGCGTTGGGACAAGGTGAAAGACATGTTTGAAACGGTTGCTCGATCGTTCTCCGTAGACTAGGCAACTTGGCCTCAGCCGGGGCGACAGCGACAACCAACGGGCGATCGGCCGCACTCAGGCGATCGATATCGGTGGCGAAGTGGCGATCGAACATCAATGGCAGTCAACTGGATAGCGCTGGGTAGCGATCGATCGCTACCGCGTCAATCATTCAGACAGGGCAATGGCAAGGCTGTTGCCCTGTTTCCTTGGTAGGGTCTGGGCAATCCTGACCAAGGCCAACCGCCACCCTTTCACCCGAACTTCCGCCGCCTCCTCATCCGTGGATTCACCCCCGATTCACCCCCGTCAACCCCATTCCCTAACCTTTCGATTACTAACTGACCAAGACTATGCCTAACCCCTTGCAATTGGTGTTAGCTTCCGCCTCTCCTGCTCGCCGCAAACTCCTCCAGATGGCAGGCATTCCCCCGATCGTTTGTCCCAGTGACTTCGATGAGGATTCCGTCACCGTCTTTGATCCAGGACAACTGGTGCAAGTGCTGGCCCAGGGCAAGGCACGGGTGATTGTCAATCGGCTGCGGCAGGAACCGGCCCTGCGGCAGTCCCTATTGGGATCCCATGAACTGGGCAGCTCGATCGTGGTTTTGGGTTGCGATTCCGTGCTGTTGGTGAATGGGGAAGTCTATGGCAAGCCCGACTCACCCGCCGAGGCCATGGAGCGCTGGCAACAAATGCGGGGGAAAATTGGTGATCTGTACACGGGCCATGTGCTGATTGATTTGGCGAGCGATCGGGAGTTGATCCAGTCCGCCACCACCCGTGTTCATTTCGCAACCCCCACCGATGCCGAAATTGCGGCCTACATCGCCACGGGCGAACCCATGCAATGCGCCGGGTGTTTTGCCCTCGAAGGTCGCGGCGGCCTGTTTGTGGAGAAAATCGAAGGCTGCCACATGAATGTGATTGGCCTCAGCCTGCCGCTCTTGCGTCGCATGTTAGGGGAGTTGGGATACGACGTAACGCAACTTTGGCAAACCCCAGCCCTTTAAAGACAAACTGGAATCGCTGGCGGCTGCGTCGGCCCCTGAAATGGGGGCCGGCTTTGATCTTGGGCCCATTGTGCCAGATTCAGATCCAGTCCCGATCCAGTCCATACCCAGTCAATTTCCATCAATTCCAGCAACCCACTCCAGAATTTCAGCCTGAAATTCAGCCTCAGCGGTGGATCTTGGCATTCAGGAGCATTTTTAGCCGTTCTGTCGCTCAATCCACTGGTGACACGGGAGCTAAGGGCGGTACGATTGAAATTTAGGGGCAACAAGCATCAACTTTTCAGTTTTGATCGACATCACCGGCCGGCGATCAAAACGGAAAAATTGCGACCTATCCAAACCAACTTCGTGCAAAGTAAACAGAGCCGGATTGGTCATTTTGTCTAATGGTGCGGTAGTTTCTGCCAGCGCTGCGATCGGGATTTTCACGACTGTTTTGCAGCGCTTCAACTGGTCTGAATCCCACCAGCAAGTTGATAAATGAACTACCCCGCCGCAAGCGGACGGGGTATCAGAATCAAAAAAGAGTAAGCTGCTCATCTCTGTGCAACTTCAGATACTCATTACCCTGGTTCTTAACGTATCTTGCTATCATCCCTTCATCTCCATGTTTTCCTACCGTACTCGCAAAGTAACCATCACTCCAGAATTCTCCTCCCCAAAGCTGCTGCTTCACTTGCGGACACCTCTTAAAAACTTCCCGCGCTGTCAAACTCTTGAGCATCGTTACCAGTTTTGTCACACTGTACGTTGGCACTGATTGCACTAAAAAATGCACATGATCCTTGTCCACTCCAATTTCGATGAACTTCACTTCGTAACGTTTCTCAATCTCTAAGCAAACTTCTCTCAATACCTCATCGACTTGTTCGTCAAATACGGCCCGCCGATACTTTGCTGGGAACACTAAGTGGTAAAGCAAAATTGTGACGTTATGACTTTTGTGGATATATTCGCTCATCTCTGATTTTTACGCCGCAGAGCGGCGGGGAATTGACCCTTAGAGATTAAAATCTGGCATTTACGGAAGCGAAGTTTCGATGTTTAGGGGGATGGGGTTGCATCGCCAGCCATCGATCGCCGCCGACGAGGTTTAAGCATGTGTTCATGAATTTTTCCAATTCGGCCAGTGTGCCCAATCGCCCACCCACAGCTTCCGGCTCCAACCACGAATCGGTTCCTTCCGAGTCACAGTCTCTGATTGTGGCGCTGGTTGGAGGCAATGAGACTTCAGAACGCCTGATTTGGGAATCTCTGATTCAGGAGTCTGGCCATGTGTTGTTCGATCACTGGACGATCGACTCTTTAGCCCAATTGCGATCCCAAACGGATCCACCCCTGCGTGAGCTGGCTAAGGTGGAACTGTTGGTGCTGTTGGTGATGCCGGAAACGGTGAAGCCAATGCTGGCACTAGTGGATTGGCTATATCGCCAATCGGGGCTGCCCTCTTTGGTGGTGGTGATGCGTCCCCTGCCCTCCTCGATCGCGCCGTTGGTTTCAGCCCTCACCCATGGCGGCATTTGGGGCGTGGTGGGGTTGCCTTGGACTCCCGAGCAAGGGCGGGCCATGCTCGATGCGGTGAGCAGCCGATGCTTGGCCGATCGCGAAGCCCGGCGCTGTCAGGTGTCGTTGGAACAGCAATTGATCGATCGCAACCAACTGGCCGCGATCGCCCTCCATGACTCCCGCAGCGCGATCGGAGCCATTCAATCCTATGCCCAACTCATGGATCGGTTTTGGGATCATTGGCCCGCCGAACAACAGCGAGCCTACCTGAAGCGGATCGGCTGTTTAGCGGAAAAAACCCTTTCGGAATTTAACGATCTCACGGTCTTAATTGAGGCTGATTCCGGCCGATTGCGGTTTGAACCTGCCTGGTTAGATGTCTCTGCCTTGCTGAGGGAAGTGGTCGATCGTTGCCAACAAATTGCACCCGCCCTGTGTCACATCACGATCCACGATCGCCTAGATCATTCTCAAATTTGGGCCGATGCTCGCCTATTTCGGCTGATTACCAACAACCTCTTGGACAATGCCGTCAAATATTCACCAAATGGCGGCACAATCGAGGTTTTTCTATCGCAACAAAGTAACTTCCTACTCCTACAGGTTCGCGACCACGGCATCGGCATTTGTAGCACCGATCAGGAACGGATTTTTCAACAATTTACCAGAGGATCCAACGTCGCTGACATTCCCGGCACTGGATTGGGTTTAGCCATCATTGCCCAGTGCGTTCAATTGCATCACGGCAAAATTGAACTCGATAGCGAATTACAGCAAGGCAGCCTATTCACCGTTTGGCTACCGATGATTGCACTAGGTTCTACTAATCATCACGCTGCTTCCGGCTTTGCGGATGGCTAACCCACGCTTACCGTTTCAACCCAAGTTCGTTGCAAATTTCGCAAGTGCCCGTTTTCAATTTCGCCAACCCTTGATGAACTCAAGTCATTAGCGCCAGTACCCAAATCCCAAAAGTTGTTGCCTTTTAACTACATATTCTCTGGTGAATTATTCAAGCTTTTATAAGCCAGAGAATTTTTTCAAATCAAGTTCAAAGGCAACGACTTTAAGACAACTGTATTCAATTTGATTAGTTGACATTAGAGCAGCTTTATCAACCAGGTTATTACTAGACCTCTTGCATCAATCACGATCCTAAATCCTGAATCTCTCTCCAAGATTGCTGATTGACTGAAAAGACACGCAAGCGCCCCATTTTTCGGTAGGTTGGGTTGAGCTTTGCGAAACCCAATTCGATCACCACGAATCTTACTGTTGTTGGGTTTCGTACCTCAACCCAACCTACCAGATAATCGTTGATCAGCCCATCTTGAGAAAAGGGGTTAAGGGTGAGGACTTTTAATTGATTCGTGAAAGAAGGCTACTGATTAATAAAGGTATTACTGAAAGGACTCTAGCTTTCAGTAATACCAGTTTGGTGGAAATCCATGATCGCGTGGTCTCCCATCATCTAGCGAGGTTGGAGGCGCGGATCCAGATCCTGGAGTGCTGCTGGGGGCATGGTGGCGAAATATTGATGGTGAAAGCGCTCTTCTTGGACGATCGCCCAAAATTGTGCGATCGCCCGCGATCGGGTGGTCGCTTCAGTTTCCATCGCATCCAAGGCTTGGGGTTGAAACCTCAGGTGGCCATCCTGCTCCCTTGGGTTCAGGCCGATCGCCGCCAGGGCATTGAGGCCGAGTTCAATTGCCTGGGGGCTGAGGGCTAATCGCGCTGATAAGACTGCTCGATCGACGGTTTGGCCGGTGCGGCTGAGATATTTCGCCATCCCCAAAAGGGTTTGCCAGGTGCGATCGGGACTGGGTTCCAAAATTGGCTGATAGGTCAGGGCGATCGGGCGTTGATCGTCTAGGGCTTGGCGGGCGATTTGCTGCCAGTCTTCCCAACGGGTGGGGCATTGATCAACCCACAACATTGCGGTGGGCGATGGCAATTCGGCGGCAGGTAACCCTTGCCGATAATCCCAAACGGGAATCGTACCAGCGAGATCGCGCACCAAGGGGCGATCGGCTGGGCGCACTGCCAAGGGCCGCAATTGATAGCACTTATCGCGGGCATTGAAATCCAACTCCGCCACCAAGTCACAGGAACCCTTGGGAATGGCTTCCGGCAAGCAGTCCCACCAAATGCCCGGGAAAGGTTCGGTAGCCGAATCATCTTGAATTTCAAAGCGGGTGTGGAGATACCGCAATTTTTGGGATCCCAGGTGCAGGCGGCGGACTTGCAGATTTTGGAACCGAACTTGCCGAATCAGCAAACGCGGAGCCGGGTTTCCCATGCCGCAAGGTTCCAGCCACTTCAGGGCTTGAAACAGGGCCCGCCCCCGATCGAGCAACAGGTCTGCTACGGTGACGGTCAAATCGGCCGTGATGGGCTGGGGCGATCGGGCTGGGCAGCGTTGACGCACTTCCCGTTCCAGGGCTTGGGTAAACAAATCCAGATTAGCCACCGGCAAAGCCAACCCCGCTGCCAGGGGATGGCCCCCAAATCGATCGAGCAAATGGGTTTGTTGCTTCAGGACTTCATAAAAATCCAGACCCGGGAGCGATCGGGCGGATCCCTTCGCCATGTCGCCTTCCAGGGTCAGCAACACCACGGGGCGGTTAAATTCCTGCGCCAGTTGACCCGCCACTAGCCCCAAAACGCCCAAGGGCCAACCCGCTTCCGCCAACACAATCACGGCGGTGGTAGACCAATCGGCGGCGGCCAGGCGCGATCGGGCCCGCCACAGCACATCGTTTTGCAGGGCTTTGCGGCGACTGTTGGCCGCTTCCACTTGGTCAGCTAATTGGCGACACCGATCGCGATCGCGACTGGTCAGCAGTTCAATGCAAAAGTGAGCATCGCCATAGATGCGGCTGGCCGCATTGATGCGCGGCCCCAGGCCAAAGGCAATATCAGAGGGGCGATCGCCCGTTTTCTTGCATCGCTCCAGCAACAGTTGCAAGCCGGGGCGATCGGTTTTTTGGAGATGCTGCAATCCCACTTGGGCCAAGTACCGAGCATCGCCCCGCAGTTCCACCAAATCCGCAATTAGCCCGATCGCCACCAGATCCAGCAAGGCCGCGAGGGGCTGTTGGGGAACCGTGGGCAAGGCTTGGTAAAGGGCTTCCACCAATTTGTAAGCCACGGCCACACCCGAAAGACTGGCCAAGGGCGAATCGATCGGGAGTGCGCGCGGGTTCACCAACGCCACCAAGTCCGGCCGTTGGTCGGGCAAGCTGTGGTGATCGGTCACAATCACTTCCAAGCCCAAATCCCGCGCGATCGCCAACTCCGCCAGGTTGGTGCTGCCCGTGTCGCAGGTCACGATCAGTTGCCAACCGGCCGCCGCCAGGGCCGCCAACCCCGATCGAGATAACCCGTGGGATTCTTTGAGGCGATCGGGCACAAAATAAGTGAGCCGATCGCCCCGGGGAAAAAACTGCCCCAACCCGTCCCACAGCACCGCCGTGGCCGTCACGCCATCCGCATCAAAATCTCCCCAAATAGCTACCCGATCGCCCCGTTCATGGGCCAACACCAACCGCGCGATCGCCTGGGCCATCTCGGAGCCAAACCCCTCTGGCCCCGTGGGTTGATAGTGCTCCGCCGAGAGCCACCCGGCCAAGGTGCGCGGATCACGCCAACCTCGTTCCCACAACACTTGGGCCAGCCACCGGGACCGATCGCCTTGCGGTGAACGACTTTCTTTGAGATCCGTCGCCTTCGGGTTGCCCACCTGCACCGCATCCAGGCGATCGAGCATTGATTGCACCGCCGCCACCCAATCCACCGGGGGAGGCTCGATCGGGAATTGCCAAGCTGCTTCAATATCCATGGGCAAAATCCATGGGTTAACTACAACGGGCCAACTGAAACAAGCTGACGAAACCAGCCAATTTCAGCCAGGAAGTTAACCAAGCCACACCTAGCCGCCGTAGTTCCAGCCGGTGCTTTCTAGGGTGAGGGCTTCCCCTTCCCGATGGATGCCTGCGCCAATCACTTCGCCCACAAAAACCGTGTGATCACCATGGGCGATCGAGCCAACCACCTTGCATTCCACATAGCCCAGGGAGTCGGGCAAAATTGGGCAGCCCGTTGCTTCGCCCAAGTAGAACTCGATGTCTTCAAACTTGTTGCCCACCCGGCGACGGGGCTTAAAAAATTGAGCCGCCAAATCCTTTTGGCCCGCTTCCAACACCGTCAGCGCAAATACGCCGCTCGCTTCAATCATGGCGTGGGAACCAGATTCCCGATTCACGCAGTTCACCACCAAAGGCGGCTTAAACGAGCCTTGCATGACCCAACTGGCCGTAAAGGCGTTCACATCTTCGCCCGCCTCATCCCGCACGCCACAAACATAGATGCCGTGGGGAATTTTCCGGAGCATGGTCTTTTTGGCTTGTTCATCGAGCATGGTGCGAACTCCTCGATCGGGTGAATAGGCGGGGCAACCAACGGCCACGAATGTCAATCACGAATGCCAATGACGGATGTCAATGATCGATCGCGTCGCCGTTTGCAAATCCCTTGCTGAGTGTATCGCAGCCGATCGCCCTCAAAGTTCCACCCAATCACCGATTAACCCGTTTTAGCGCCGTGAATTGAGCCATGAAGGCTTGGATTTTTTGTAAAGAAAGATTACGAAAAAGACAGCAAGACGGCTTTCTGTCTTGACAGACTAGCGTTGCCCCGATACCTTAACATTCATACCCGGGTAATTCATTTGTAGTTATATGCAAGACAAACAGGACAAGCAAAAAGTCACGCTCTACTTCCCCCAACAGTTGCATCGTCAACTCAAAATCCGGGCGGCAGTTGAGTCGGAACCCATGTCCGCAATTGTCGAAAGGGCCGTGGCTTTTTACCTCGAACACCCTGAGGTAATTGACGAGCACAGCGAACCCTACGGGCGTACCCACCGGGTCTATAGCTGCCCTGTCTGTCAAACCTCCACAGTCCTGCGTGACGGTGAATTGGTTGGTCTTGGAAGCCAGCCTGGCATTCTTGCCGAAGATACGCTGTCGATCGAACGGGCCCTGACGGTTCGGGCTGGTGCTCCGGAGTCCGCTGAGGGGGAAGCTCCCAGTAGCGACACGGACGATTCCAACAGCGAAAGCCTTGTACCTTGCTGAAGCAACTGCCAAATGGCTTCAGTTCCGGTTGCGGGTTAGCCCCTTAAGGATTTCGCTCAGGACTCGCTAGATACTTACTAATCACTTTGGCTAATCACGTTGGGCTAGATGGAGAGCAATTTCCAGTCTCTGAGCTAGTCCGTCGCATGTCCAACTCAAGCGGAATGGGTCGAGGGTTATGCAAGAGCAACTAAGCGTCCTGGTCAGAGCGCAATATCCGCTGGTTTACCTCCTAACCTATGAAGAGGAACGCGCTGAACAGGCGATCGCCCGCCTTGCCCAATCCAAAACGCAACCCCGCCGTCTGTTTGTTTGGACGGTGACCCATGGGGTGGTGGAATATGGCCAACCCCGCACGGTGACGCAACACAACACCGTCTCGCCGGAAGCCGCGATCGAGTGGATTGTGCGCCAACGCGACCCCGGGATCTATATCCTCAAAGACTTCCATCCCTACATCGACTCACCAGGGGTGAAGCGCTGGCTGCGAGACGCGATCGCCCAGTTTAAGGGGATGCAGAAAACGATCGTCTTGATGTCGCCGGTTCAAGAAATCCCGATCGAGCTTGAAAAAGAAGTCGTGGTGTTGGATTTCCCCCTGCCCACCCTGAACGAACTCGATCAGGTGTTGGGTGAACAACTCGAAGAGACCCGATCGCGCCCTCTCAGCCCGATCGCCCGTGAGAAACTGCTCAAAGCAGCCCTCGGTCTCACCCGTGACGAAGCCGAAAAGGTCTACCGAAAAGCCCATGTGAGCACCGGCAAGCTCACCGAATCGGAAGTCGAAATCGTCCTGTCCGAAAAGCAGCAGTTGATTCGTCGCAACGGCATTTTGGAATACATGGACGAAGACGAGACGATCGAATCGGTCGGCGGTCTCGAAGAGCTAAAACGGTGGCTGACCCAGCGCTCCAACGCCTTCACCGAGCGAGCCCGTGAATACGGCTTACCCCAACCGAAGGGAATGCTGATTTTGGGTGTGCCCGGTTGCGGTAAGTCTCTGATTGCCAAAACCACCTCCCGGCTGTGGGGTTTGCCCCTGCTGCGCCTGGATATGGGGCGCATCTACGACGGCTCCACCGTGGGGCGATCGGAAAAGAACCTGCGGATGGTGCTCAAAACCGCCGAGTCGATTTCCCCCGTCATCCTGTTCATTGATGAACTGGACAAGGCCTTCGCCGGTTCCGCCGGTTCCGCCGACTCCGATGGAGGAACTTCCAGCCGCATCTTTGGCTCCTTTCTGACCTGGATGCAGGAAAAAACTTCCCCGGTGTTTGTGATGGCGACGGCCAACCGGGTCGATCGGCTCCCCGGCGAGTTCCTGCGCAAAGGCCGGTTTGACGAAATCTTCTTCGTTGATTTGCCCACCCAGGACGAACGGAGCGAAATCTTCCAAATCCACCTCGAAAAGCGGCGTTCTGAAATCTCCCGCTTTGATTTGGATCAACTTGCCAAAGTTTCCGATGGTTTCTCCGGCGCAGAAATCGAACAGGCCATCTTCGCGGCCATGTACGAAGCCTTTGCCCAAGATCGCGAGTTTACCCAACTCGACATCATCGCAGCGATCAAGGCAACCCTGCCGCTGTCGAGAACCATGACCGAGCAGGTAACGGCATTGCGCGACTGGGCCCGCCAGCGTGCCCGTCCTGCCGCCGCTGCTGTCGCGGACTACATCCGCCAGGAGTGGTGACCCCCAAGCTTTCTCCCGTCTCCCAACGGGAGGAGGGCTAGCCCCCCAGTTCCAACCCGTTCAGCATCTGGAACCCCGGTTGGCTAGCGCATTGAAACCAAGCATCGAAGCCTCCCAACTTCGTGCTTGCCATTGAACCCCTAGTTGTTGTCGTTCACGCAATTTCCATCCACAGGAGGAAACCCTCATGTCTCACTTCAGCACCCTGCGCACCAAGATTACTGATGTGGAAATCCTGCGCCAATCCCTGTGCGACCTGGGCATTCAGACCAAAACCAGCGCCGATGTGCGTGGCTATAACGGCCAGCGGGTTCGCGCTGATCTGGTTGCGATCCTGGAAGGGGAATATGACCTGGGCTGGTCGCGCAATGCTGATGGCTCCTACGATCTGATTGCGGATCTGTGGGGTGTGGCGAAGAAGCACAACCAAACGGAGCTGATCAATTCGATCAACCAAAAATATGCGGTGAATAAGACGCTGGCGGAGGTGAAGCGTCCTGGGCTGCAAAATGCCAATGTGAAATTGGTGGTTCAGTAGCAACCGCTTTGTCTGCGCGTTCCTAAGCTTGCTGGCTGGTCGGGTTACCCGGCCAGCCTATTTTATTGGTTGATTGTTGTTGGTTAATTGCTGTTTATTGGTTGCTGTTTATTGGTTGGTATTGCCTGGTTTTTTTGATTGTTATTGGTTAATTGTTATTGATTGATTACTGATTTTTGCGATTGGGTGCTATTTGGTTTTTGGGTTAATTGCCATTGGTTGCTGTTGATTAGTTGATTACTTGTTTTTTGGGTTTTAGTGGATGCGATCCTTTCCTCGGCTGAATTTGCGGCCCGTGATGATGCACCCGATCGCGCGGCGGGGCATGACGGTGGCTCACTGGATTTTGGCGATCGCCCCAATCAGCTTACTGATCACCGGAGCGGGGGCTTGCCTCCAAGCCACCCGAATTTTAGGAAAAGTGCCACAGCCTTGGATCAATGACCCTTACCTGTTCGGTCACAACGACGCGGCTTATCAAGCTTGGTTGCAGGCGGCCAGCTTGGCCCTGGGGTTTACCGTTCTGAGCCTGATTCCTTGGTTTGTGCTGACGGCAGTGGCGATTTTTGCCCATTGGCGCTACTGGGCCAACACAGAATCCGGAGGGGCGGTGGGCTACCGGTTTTTGCCGATCGGGCTGTATCTGCTGAGTTGGGTGGTGTTGATTTGGGAACCGGTGGGATTGATAGATTGGTTGCTGGACTAGTGAGCAGCGCCGTTGATTAACCCGAGCGGTGGGCAACTGGGGCGATCGGCAATTTCCATCCACCCCCTAAAATTAATCCTGTAGGCCATAGGGCTATGCCATGGGGCCATGTCATTGGGCCAGGGCAAACCAGCCAGTTCCTGAACAAGTAGGGCGATCTCAGGTGTGGGAATCAGTACAAACGGGTTTATATCACCTGGCACAGTGGGCCACGGCGTTGGTGGAAGCACAGTTGGCTCATCCCAGTTTGGGGAGTGCGCTGGTAACGTTTGGGGCGGGCCTGCTCACCAGCTTGACCCCCTGTATGTTGTCGATGCTGCCGATCGCGGTGGGCTATCTCGGGGGGTATGACACCTCAGGCGAGTCGGAACCTGCCGATGGGCGATCGCGCTGGGCGGCAGCGGTGCAATCCCTCTGGTTTGCCCTGGGCTTGGCCACCACCTTGGCCGTGATGGGAGTGGCGGCGGCCTGGTTTGGTCGGGTTTATGGCCAGGTGGGTTGGGGCTTGCCGTTGCTGGTGAGCGGGGTGGCGATCGTGATGGGGCTGAATCTGCTGGAGGTGTTGCCCTTTCAGTTTCCATCCCTGGGACAATTGATTCCTGTGCCGACGGGGGTTCCCCGATCGCTGCGATCCTATTTGGTGGGGCTAACGTTTGGGCTGGCGGCTTCCCCTTGCAGCACGCCTGTTTTAGCGGCACTGTTAGCATGGGTTTCGGCCACTCGCGACCCAATCGCGGGTGGAGGGCTGTTGTTGGCCTACGCGATCGGCTATGTGTCGCCGTTGGTGTTAGTGGGCACGTTTGCCGCCTCTTTGAAGAGTTTGTTGGCGCTGCGGAGTCGATCGGGCTGGATTGTGCCCACCAGTGGCGCGTTATTGGTGGGATTCGGCGTATTTTCGCTGCTCAGTCGGTTACCGATCGGCTAGGGTGAATAGCCAACGGATTGCCAGTCAACGGATTGCCAGCCCCATGAGACGCTAGGGAATTAGGGTCAAAAACACAGCGCTAATCATGCGCTAATCATCAGGATCGGCACACTAGGGCGAATTAAGGGAAGACCAAAGTACTGAGGTCAGGGCAAAAACCATGGATGCAAATGACGGATTGCAGCAAACTCCCCTGGATGGGGCGATCGGGCGGAGCTGGTGGCGCGCAGGGGTGCGCATCATTGCTGACCTGCGGTTAGCGATCGTCCTGTTATTGGTGATTGCGGCGGCCAGCATCACTGGCACGGTCATTGAGCAGGGCCAGGGCTTGGAGTTCTATCAAGCAAACTATCCAGAGGATCCAGCCCTGTTTGGCTTCCTGAGCTGGAAAGTGCTGCTGGCCTTGGGGCTGAACACCGTCTATCGCACCTGGTGGTACTTAGGGCTGCTGGTGTTGTTTGGCACGAGCTTGGCTGCCTGCACCGCCCTGCGCCAATGGCCGGCCCTAAAAGCTGCCCAACATTGGAGTTATTACCGGGCCCCCAGACAGTTTGAGAAATTGGCCCTCAGTGCCCGGTTGGACTTGGGGGAAGCCAGCAGCGCGATCGCCCCGGCCACTCCTCTCTTGCAAGCCAAAGGTTACCGAGTTTTTGCGGAAGGCAGCAGCTTGTATGCACGCAAGGGGATTGTGGGCCGCATTGGGCCGATTATTGTCCATGCGGGGATGTTGATTGTGTTGTTGGGCGGCATTATTGGTGCGCTCACTGGTTTCATTGCCCAAGAAATGATTCCCAGCGGCCAAACGTTTCAGGTCACCAATATTATTGACGGCGGCCCTTTGGCGGCGGGGAATGTGCCCCGAGATTGGTCTGTGAAGGTCAACCGCTTCTGGATTGAATATTTACCGGACGGCAACATCGACCAGTTCTATTCAGATTTGTCGGTGTTGGATCAAGCGGGTCAAGAGCGCGATCGACAAACTATTTTTGTGAATCAACCCCTGCGCTACCGAGGGGTGACCATGTACCAAACCGACTGGGGCATCGCAGCGGTGAAGGTACGCATCAACAACAGTCCATCAATTCAGCTACCCATGGGCAAGCTGAACCTGCCGGGCGCGGGCCGGATTTGGGGCACTTGGGTTCCCACCAAACCGGACTTGAGCGAGGGGGTTTCGCTGCTGGCGCGAGATTTGCAAGGGGCAGTGCTGATCTATGACGCGACGGGCCGCCCGATCGCCACCACGCGGGTGGGCCGATCAACCCCAATTACCCTGGGCGATCGCACCCTCACCTTGGCCGTGGATGATTTGATTGGCAGCACGGGGCTACAGATCAAGGCGGATCCCAGCATCCCGATCGTCTATTTGGGCTTTGGATTGCTGATGGTGGGCGTGGTGATGAGCTATTTTTCCCACTCACAAATTTGGCTGTTGCAAGAGGGCCGATCGCTCTATGTGGGTGGCCGCACCAATCGGGCCCAGGTGACCTTTGAGCGGGAAATGCTGGAGGCGATCGCGCAATTGCAAGCCACTGTCCCGATCGCCTCATCCCCAACGCCTGCTGCGACGGAAACCTAAACGATCGTCTTGAAGTTTGCCAAATTCAGTTTGCCAAATTCGCAGATTGCTATCGATGGCTAAATCCTAAGATTCATCTCCGATCACGGAGGGATCAGGGCGATCGCGCTAGGCTCAGAGTAAAGGTTCTTGCCCCCGGCTCACCATTGCCAGAACCCTTCCACGGGGCAAGCAGGAGGAGTGATGACTGATCGGCATCTGCGTTGGCTTAGTGGTGTCGTCTTGGCAGCGGCGCTCCTCGGTGCGGTAGGTTCGCGGGCGGCGGCGGAACCCGCTGCAACCACGACTCCCACTGACCTCAAAGAACTTTTGGCAACGGGCCTCTGTGGTGGTTGTAATTTAGCGGCGGCCAACTTGGCGGGGCAAAACCTGCAAGGAGCGCACCTGATTGGGGCTGACTTGCGCCATGCCAATTTGCGGGGGGCTGATTTAACCAACGCTAACTTGGAAGGGGCCGATCTGACCGGTGCTGACCTAACGGACGCTAATTTAACCGGCACATTCTTAACCAATGCCATCCTGACCCAAGCGAGGCTCGATCGGGTAAACCTCACAGCCGCCACCCTCAATGACGTGGACGTGACCGGCGCGTCGATGCTGGACTTAACCCTCACAGGCGCGACGATTCAGGACACGGCGATCGGGGTTGGTGGCGACGAACCCATTGAGCCCCATCCCTAGGGATGGCTAACCCTTGCCATGATGCGCTTGCTGAATTCCCACAGATCTCCCCGCCTTGAAACAGCCGTTGGTTTGCGCTTGGGGGCGATCGGGCTGGGCATGATTGTGGCGATCGCCGCTGCTCTGCCCGCCCAAGCCCAAGAGCGGCTCAATCGAATCCTGTCCGTTACGGGCCGAGGCAGTGAACTGGTCAGCGCCAGCACTGCCCGCGTGAGCTTGGGGGTGGAAGCCCGGGCCGCCACCGCCGAAGCGGCCCAAGCAGAAATGGCCAAGCGATCGAGCGCGGTGGTGGCGCTGCTGCGGGGTCGCAATGTCCAAAAGCTGCAAACCACGGGCGTTTATCTCAGCCCCTATTACGACAACAACAGCAAACCCGTGGGCTTTGTGGCCACCAACACGGTCAGCTTTGAAATTGCCGCCACCGAATCCGGAGCGCTCATGGATGCGGCCGTGAAAGCGGGAGCCACCCGTGTGGATGGGGTGCAGTTCACGATCGATGATGCCACCAACAACGCGGCGCGCAATCGGGCCTTGGCAGCAGCAACCCGTGATGCCCAAGCCCAGGCCGATGCGGTTTTGGCAACCTTGGGGCTAACTCGGCAGGAAGTGATGGGCATTCAGGTAGAGGGGGCGATGATGTCGATCCCCAGCCCCATGCTGCGAGGCGTGGCCGACTCCGCAGCCAGCACCCCCGTGGTGGCCGGTGAGCAGACGATCCAAGCCACGGTTACTTTGCACATTCGGTACTAGTTCGGCCGTCGCCACGGGGGGCTGAATTAACGTTTCGTTCGTTTTCAGTTGCCAACGTCGAGGTTTACAGGATTAATCAACGGTTCAACGTCGGGATGGGGTGGCCTGAATTTGATCGATTTGATCAAGTTGATCAAGCTGCTGAGTATAGGCACAAACGCGATTCATCACATCCCGTAGTTGAGCTGACAAAATTTCAGCCCAATCGAGCCGATCGGCCAGGGCATTGGTTTCGAGTTGGCAAGCCAAATCTGGCATTTCCAAAACGCCAGCATTGGCCGCCGCACCTTTAATTTGGTGGGCCCGCCGATAGACTTCCTTGATGTTTTGGCTCTCGATCGCCCGATCGAGGGCTTCCAAATATTCCGGAATGCCCTCCACAAAAATACTGAGAATCTCACGGGCCACTTCCGGATCGCCCATGGAAATCTCCATCAACCGTTCCCGATCGATCGGCGGTGCTGACTCAGAAGCGGAATTTCCAGCGCTCAGCATTGGCTTGGGAGTCGGTTCCGTCGGGGGCAAGTCGCCTTCCGTATGCAAGTTGCGACTCATGGGAATCACCCAGCGATCAAGCACCGCCGCCAAGCCCGCCAAGCTAATGGGCTTGCTGATGTAGTCATTCATGCCCACCGCCAAACATTCCTCCCGGGCCCCAGCCAAAGCATTGGCCGTCATGGCAATCACCGTCACATCCCGATTGGGGCCCGCTTCCGCCCGCAACCGTTGCACGGCCTGATAGCCATCCATCACCGGCATCAAGCAATCCATCAACACCAAGTCAAACGGCTCCCGCAGCAGTCGATCGATCGCCTGTTGGCCATTGTCAGCACAGGTCACATTCTCCCAACCCAGACTCTTGAGCTGCCGCAAGACAATTTGTTGATTCAGGGGCGTGTCTTCCACCACCAAAATCTTGCAATGTACCGGCCGCACCAGGGGATGGAGCGATCGCGCCGCCGATCGCCCATCACGCTCAGCCACCGTGGGCGACTCCAGCACCGCAGGCAAAGTTGGTGACTCGTGACGCACCGCCGCCGTTAACGCATCCAGCAGTTGCGAAACCAAAATCGGCATCGTCAGGTAATGCTTAATCACCCCCTGACCCACCAGTTGATGGCCCAGCGATCGCGCTTCCGGCTTCAGCAACAGAATCCAGTGCAAAGCGGCCAAGGCCGGTTGCTGCTGAATTTGTCGCTGCAACGGTTCCCAAGTCAAATCCAAATCTTCCAAATTCACAAGGGCGATCGTGTAAGGGTTTTCGCTGTGGCTGGCCGTCTCGATCGCCCCAAACACCTCATCCGCCGACACACGATCCAAACGCCCACCCCAAGCCCGCACCTGAGAACCAATCAACAATTGCTGGCGGGGATCCGTATCCACCAACAGCAACCGTTCTTGGCGCAAAAAAGACCATTGCTCCACCTCATCCGTCAACGCCTGGCGCTGCAAGGGCACTGAAAACCAAAACGTACTGCCCCCGCCCACATTGGCCTCATAGCCAATTTCTCCCCCCATCAGTTCCACCAACTGCCGACAAATGGCCAGACCCAACCCAGTGCCCCCATAGCGACGGGTCGTGGAAGCATCCACCTGCGAAAAAGACTGAAACAGCTTGTGACGATGCTCCGGCAACACCCCCACCCCCGAATCTCGCACCTCACAGTGAATTATCACCATCTTGTTTGATTGGGATTCCAAAGACATTTGAAAAACCACCTGTCCTTGATCCGTGAATTTAATGGCATTACCCACCAAATTAATGCAAATTTGATGCAGTCTTGTGGGGTCGCCCACCACCGTCCAAGGCACATTACTATCCAGCAATGTTAAAAGCGTTAATCCTTTCGCTTGAGCTTGGGGCCGCAGGAGATGATCGACGGTTTCAATACATTGATTTAGGTCAAAGGGAATGGACTCTAGCTGTACTTCCCGAGCTTCAATTTTTGCCCAATCCAAAATGTCATTAATTAACGACAACAGGTGCTCGCCGCTGGTTTTTAAGATTCGGGCTAAGTCTTGCTGTTCAAGGTTTAGGGGCGTTTGTAGCAGCAGATCAGTTGTGCCTAAAGCCGCATTCAAAGGAGTCCGAATTTCATGACTCATGTTGGCCAGAAATTGGCTTTTGGCTCGGTTAGCAGAATCGGCTAATTCTTTTGCCAGTTGCAATTCCGTGGACTGGTGTTGAAGACGTTGCACCAATTGGGTTTGTTGAACAGCAATTCCCAGTTGTGCTCCAATTTGCACCAGAATTTTGATGTCTGATTCGCTCCAAGTTCGGGGGCGTTCATTTTGATAGGCTCCCAGGACTCCCCACAGTTCCCGTCCACAATGAATGGGTACACAAATAAAGGCTTTGGCCGCCAATCGATCGAGCAATTCCAAACAGGTGTCCGCCAAATCCGCCTGCTCCACATCGCTGGCACTGACATAACTGGCTCCCAAGTTGAAGGGGCCGCCTTGGGTCAGTTGCCAAGTTTTGTGGCACAGGGCGGGATTCAAGTGATCCACATCCTTGGTGACTCCGCTCGGACTAACCAAGGGCTGCACACCATCGGCCACAGACTCCACCAAAAATTGACCGCTCCAGTCTGGATTAAACCGATAGATCACCACTCGATGGCAGAGCAGGGCCCGCCGTAGCTCATCGGTTGTATCCAGAAAAATTTCATCCAGATCCAGGGATTGCCGCATTCGGGTGATGATTCGGGCGATCGCGGTTTCGCGCCGGGCCAAGTCCCGCAGGGCCTGTTCTGCCTGCTTTCGTTGCATCAAGGCTCCGGCCTGAGTCCCCACCGCCTCCAACAGATGCAAAATTTTGTTATCGAGGGTCGAGGCCTGTCGTCGCAGGAACATCAAGACCGCCAAAACCTGGGAGCCGTCCAAAATGGGAACCGCAAAGGCCGATCGCAAACCGACACTAGCGGCCAGCTCTGAACGGGCAAAAATTCCCGGATAGCTCAAATCCTCCAGCCATTCCGCCTGGCGCTGGGCCCAAACTCGGCCGGGCATTCCTTCTCCCGATCGATACTGAAGCTGCAAACTGGCTTGGCGAAAGGCTTGAAAAGATGGGTCACTGGCATACCAACTGGGGCTGCACTCCAGCGCCGTCCCGTGGGCATTTGGCACCCAGGCTTCTGCACAATCCCACTTAATGGTTTGGCAAGTCAGCCGCAAAATGGCTTCAAGGGATGCATCAAAATCCGAGGCTCGCCCGATCGCCTGGGAAGCCGCCAGCAACAGCCGAATTTCAATTTCAACTTTCTGGCGCTGAACAATTTGTTTGTGTAGCAGTTCATTCTGCTCAGTCAGGCGACGATTAGCCGATCGCAATTCTTCCTGAAGGGCATACAACCGTAGTTGGCTCTCAATTCGCGACAGAATTTCTTGAACCTGAAAAGGTTTAGTAATATAGTCAACTCCACCGGCTTCAAAGGCATGAACTTTATCGGTTGGGCGATCCAAAGCACTAATAAAAATGACAGGAATATGACGAGTTTGAGGATCATCTTTTAAATAACGACAAACCTCATATCCATCCAAATCTGGCATACAAGCATCCAGAAGGATTAAATTTGGTGCAGCCAATCGAGCAGCACTTAATGCCAATCGACCACTAATTGCCTTTCTAACGCGATAGCCATGGGTCTCCAGCATGGAAGACAGCAGACGGAGATTGTCTGGCAAGTCATCCACGATTAAGATGTCGGCTTTGGCGGGATGCCCAGAAGAAGATAACATCGACAGCAATCCAGAGAGGAAGGGGGAAATTAGTGATCAAGCGTCAAGCAAGGATCTAGCAACTGTTATTCAAGACGGTTCATTTCATGCGATTCGTTGGGTTCACGGCTGATGAGTGTTGTGTTATTTTTGATTGGTTTTTAATTGATTTTTGATTGATTGGGACGATCGGGATAGTCAATTGTTTGGAATTTGAGCTTATTAGCTGTTAGGTACTTTAGGCGGTCAATGACTATCAAGTCAGCGATCGCCTAAAGTCAGATTAACTCTGAACTTTTGGTGGCTTCAGTCTGTACGCCATTCAACAATCATGCAGCATGGTCATGGCTGTTAACTATCGGTAGAACACGAGTATTTTTTGATACGATCGCCCGGTTCCCTTTACGGGGATAGTACAAATTGCGGTGCGTCTTTAAGGCCGACGGGGCCGGCGGCGATCGAGGGGAACAACCGTGGCCGCACTGCTTTCGCGGGCCACCCGAATCAGCAACCCCGCTAGAAACAGACTGGCAATAATCGAGCTACCGCCATAGCTCATGAGGGGAAATGGCAGTCCTGTAGTTGGCAGCACGCCGGTTGCCACGCCAATGTTCACCAGGGCTTGGCCAACCAGCAGCAACACAGCACCGACGGCCACCAGTCGCAGGGAGCGATCGCTCGCATTGGCAGCCACTCGCAGGCCCAATGCACCATAAACGACTAATAGAGTCAACAACAGTAGGGAACCGACAAAGCCAAACTCTTCCGCAAACACTGAAAAGATAAAGTCAGTGAACTGGATGGGCAGGCTGGCTAATTTTTGTTGCGAGAGGCCAAACCCCGTCCCCCACCAGCCCCCCGACCCGATCGCCAGGAGACTTTGCACCAATTGATAGCCAATGCCTAGGGGGTCATCCCAAGGATTGAGAAAGGAGGCAATTCGCCGCTGCTGGTAAGTGCGCAGGCTGATACTAATTAGTCCTAAAACCAGCCCACCTCCCGCCGCGCTGAGCAGATAGGCATAGGGCAAGCCCGCCGTCAGCGCCAGTAGCCAAACGGTCATCCCACAAACCGCTGCGGTGCTGAGATTGGGTTGCAACAAGATCCCCAACAACACTGCACCGATGGTTCCCAGCCAAAACCAGCGATGGCGATCGGTCAACCGTTCCCACTGGCCCAAAATGCGGGCACTTTGCAGCACCAAAAAGGGCTTTAGGAGTTCCGAGGGTTGAATTGGCAAGACCCCAATTTCAATCCAGCGAACGGCTCCGTTGGCCGATCGCCCAAGACCAGGAACCAGCAGCGCCCACATCAGCATTAGGGTGACTAGCAACCCCCAGTGGGCGATCGCCAGCACGTAACGCAGGGGCAGGGAAACGGCCGTTTGGAATCCCACCAAACCCGCCGCGATCCACAGTAATTGCCGTTTGCAGTAGTACCAACCGTCTCCTTCCGTGGCTTCCGCACTGGCGTAGGAAGCAGATAGCAAAATCAGAAACCCCACAAACAGCCAAAAGAAGGTGAGCCAACGCAACCAACGGGCTTCGTCGGCCCAGCCCACGGCCGACCACCCCACGGAGGTTCGAAACTGTGTGAGCCAATCACTCCAAACAAGGGGGCGACGTTGGGCCATGGATTGCAGGCAACCTCAAGGGGCAAAGACAACCAGGAAGCAACCCCACCAGCGGAGGCCAAGTGCTGCTGACTTCAAACAATGCTGATGCAAAATACCTATTCAAAACAATATCGCGAGCCACAAGTTTCAGCTACCCGTAGGCAGGCTCACTTGTCACTCGCGATCGGCTGAGTTCGGAATTGGTGTGCCAATTCCAAAAATGACTGAGGGTTGGGTCACCGACTCGATCGATCCACCTGACCCCGAAAGGACAGAAGGAACCGATCAGGCGGTTCACAGTTTGCCAATCTACAGCAAACCCGTATTCGTGCCCGGGCGGCCCGTAGCCAGCTCGACCTTCACGATTTTGCCACCCATCTTTTGGATGCGTTGCTGTTCCTTGAACCAGTTGTCGTAGGAAACCAGCTTCGTGAAGAAGGTGTTTTGCAGCTCGCGCTGCGTCCGAATTCGCGTTTGGCTCGGCACGCAAGCCGTAATTTTAAACATCCGCATGGCGAGAAACCTTTGTGACTTCAACGACAAATCTGACCAAAATTCAGACCAAGTCCTTAAACAACGAGGTCTGAGCCGTGCTGCCCCCAAAGCTAACCAGACAACGCGATCGCGGAGCCTATGCAACTTTGAGCGTTCAGCAACTATCCCAGACCCCGTGGCTTCACTCATTTCAACCCAACAGGGGAAACCACAACCATCAACCCGGTGAGTCGAAATTCAGCCAAGCCATTTGTTGTTTAGCTCAAGCCCGAGGAGATGTAGTCGAAGTACACGCCCATTTCCTTGCCAGCGTCAGAGCCCACCAAACCGGCGGTCACTTCCTTCATGGCTTGGATTGCTTGCACGGTGGTGCCGATGGGCACGCCCAAGGAGTTGTAGGTTTCCTTCAGGCCGTTGAGCACGCGCTCATCGAGGATCGAAGGATCGCCAGCCAACATAGCGTAGGTGGCATAGCGGAGGTAGTAGTCCAGGTCGCGGATGCAAGCAGCATAGCGACGGGTGGTGTACATGTTGCCGCCGGGACGGGTCACATCGGAGTACAGCAGCGACTTAGCAACAGCTTCCTTGACGATCGTGGCAGCATTAGCGCCGATCGCGTTAGCAGCGCGCACGCGCAGTTCGCCGGTAGCGAAGTAATTCTTCAGCTTATCCAGAGCGCTCGAGTCGAGGTACTTGCCCTGAACGTCGGAGGAGTTGATGACGGAGGTAATTGCGTCTTGCATGATCGTTTTTGAATAAGTCGGTTTTGCAAGGAAATGGCTTTCATTAAAGCCGAAGCAAGTCAAGCTAGCGAGGGAGAACCCAGGTCTTAGCTCAAGCCGCCAATCACGTAATCGAAGTAAGCCGAAGCTTCAGCTGCATCTTCGCCGCTCAGCAGACCAGCAGCAGCAGCCTTCATGCCACGCACACCTTCAGCCACGCCGTCGATCGGGGTACCCAGCGAGCGGTACATTTCGCGCACACCCACCAAACCGATTTCTTCGATCGGGGTCACGTCGCCAGCCACGATGCCGTAGGTCACCAGACGCAGGTAGTAGTCCAGGTCGCGCAGGCAGGTTGCGGTCATTTCTTCACCGTAAGCGTTACCGCCGGGCGAAACCACATCGGGGCGCTTTTGGAACAGTTGTTCGCCGGCTTGCTTAACGATGCGCTCACGGGCATCGGTCAGGATTTGGGCAATGCGCAGGCGTTGAGCGCCGGTGGACACGAAAGCCTTGATGCGATCCAGTTCGCCGGGGCTGAGATAGCGGGCCTCAGCGTCGGCATTCACGATTGACTTCGTGACGATACTCATTGAATAAACTCCTCCGAAAGGAAAAAAGTTTTGACTGGAGATTGGGGCTTCCACCGAGGAAACGACTAGCATCGCTGCGATTGCTCAGGCAGCGGGAGCAACGAGAAATTTTCTAAGCCAGGTCGTTTAACCCTTAGCTCGAAATCCACCAGCGACAGTCCTGAGACCGCACTCGGTGTCCTCCCCGGCAAATCAACACTTATTCTCAGGCATGAAGCCCGTTGACCCTCGCTTGGATTAACAGTTTTTAACATCCTTCCTCAGACAGCTAATCTTTGAGGGCCGTTCCGAGTCTGTGATTTCTGTCCCGATCGCTCAACTGCCGAAAAGACAAAACACCAGGCGAATCAAAATCTAGGGTCAAGACTTTGCGCCTGATGTTTTGCAGATTTCGGTTTGGATCGAGCGATCCAGTGATCGCCCAACAGCCAAGTTTTCCCAAGTCCAAATTTATTTTTGGAATTGACCAAATTGCAGTTCGTAAACCTCATCCTCACAACCGGTTTGGATTTTGAGGTTAGAACGGGGCTTGGCGGTACAAAGGAGCGCAAACCCCTTTGTGCGCAAATCCGGACTCAAGCCCATGCTGTCACCTGGCTCGATCGTCCCTTCCACTACGCGGGCAGCACAGGTCGTGCAAACCCCCGCATTGCAAGAGCTGGGAAGCGTCAGCCCCGCCGCTGCCGCCGCCGTCAAAATGGGCGTATCATCCGCCACTTGCAGGACGTGGGTTTGCCCTTCGTGCTGAATTTCAACCTGATAGGTCGTGCTCATGGTTCTTCTCTCAAATCCCTAGCCAATCCCTAGGAGCGCAGCGCCTCAGCACCACCGCACACTTCCAGGATTTCTTGGGTAATAGCGGCCTGCCGTGCCTTGTTGTAAGTCAAGGTCAAAGTGCCAATCAGGGTCTTGGCATTCTCGGTGGCGTTGCTCATGGCAGTCATCCGAGCAGCCAACTCGCTGGCGGCGGACTCTTGCAGGGCCCGCAGCAGTTGGTTGTTCAGGTACAACGGCAAGAGCGCATTCAGGATCTGTACCGGATCCTGCTCAAAGATGGTGTCGCGCGGCAAGGGTGTGGTGGGCAAATCGACCCGCTCACGCTCCACTTGGAATTGTCCGCCACGGGTCGTCAGCCGGAAGATCTCATCATCCGAAGCTTCCAAACCTTGCGGATCCAACGGCAGCAGGGTTTGGACTACGGGACGGGAGCTAATCAGCGATACAAATTTGGTGTAGACCAGTTCAACGCGATCGACCGTTTCCGAGAGGAACAGCGACAGCAGCTCGTCTGCAATTTGCGATGCTTCCGACGCGCTGGGGATTTGCTCTAGACCGTCATAAACAGCCGCGACATCGTAGCCCCGGCGGCTGAAGTATTGGTTTGCCTTGCGACCCACCACGATCATTTTGACGTTGACCCCTTCAGCAAGCAGTTCTTTGCTGCGTTGCTCGGCCCGACGGATCACATTACCGTTGTAGCCACCACAGAGGCCCCGATCGCCTGAAACTACCAAAATACCTACGGTTTTAATGCTTCGTTGCCGCAGGAGTGGCAGATCTACGTCTTCAAATTTGAGGCGCGATTGCAAGCCGTAGAGCACTTGGGCTAAGCGATCGGCGAAGGGGCGGGTGTTGTTCACCTGCTCTTGGGCCCGGCGCACCTTTGCGGCGGCAACCAAGCGCATGGCTTCAGTAATTTTTTTAGTGTTTTTAACGGACTGAATTCGGTCGCGAATTGCCTTGAGGTTTGCCATAGCTGTGGAGTCCTTTGAGTCGCCTGAGTCGCTAGGGGGCGCGATCGCCCGGGGTAGAGGCCCCTAGGCGATCACTTGATTCGCGATGATTACTGAGCAACCAAGAAGGTTTGCTTGTACTCAGTCAACGCTTCCTTCAGCAGGGTTTCCGCCTCTTCCGTCAGTTGCTTGGTGCTGCGCACGGCTTCACCATAGCCAGCCTTGTTATTCTTCAGGTAATCCCGCAGACCCGCCACAAACTTGGTGATCAGGTTGACCGGAATTTCATCCAAATGGCCGTTAATCCCGGCGTAAATGACCGCCACTTGTTCATCCACACCGAGAGGCGCGTATTGGGGCTGCTTTAGCAGTTCCCGCAAGCGCTGACCACGGGCCAACTGATCTTGGGTCGCCTTATCCAGATCGGAAGCGAACTGTGCAAAAGCAGCCAAGTCATCGTATTGAGCCAGTTCCAGCTTCACCTTACCGGCTACCTTTTTCATAGCCTTGGTTTGGGCAGCCGAACCCACGCGGGATACGGAGATACCAGCGTTCACGGCCGGGCGCAGACCCGAGTTGAACAGGTCAGCGGACAAGAAGATCTGACCGTCGGTAATCGAAATCACGTTGGTCGGGATGTAGGCCGACACGTCACCGGCTTGGGTTTCGATGATCGGCAGAGCCGTCATGCTCCCACCACCCAGCTCATCGCTCAGCTTGGCGGCGCGCTCCAGCAAGCGGCTGTGGAGATAGAACACGTCGCCGGGGTAAGCTTCCCGACCGGGCGGACGACGCAGCAGCAAGGACATTTGGCGATAGGCCTGGGCTTGCTTGGACAAGTCATCGTAAACCACCAGGGTGGCCTTGCCCTTGTACATGAAGTACTCGGCAATGGCAGCGCCGGTGTAGGGAGCCAGGTATTGCAAGGTGGCGGGGTCGTTGGCGTTGGCGGCCACCACGATGGTGTAGTCCAGCGCGCCCGATTCCTTCAGCACGTCGATCACCTGGGCCACGGAGGAGGCCTTTTGCCCGATCGCCACGTAGATGCAGATCACATCTTCGGACTTTTGGTTGATGATCGTGTCGATCGCGATCGAGGTCTTACCCGTTTGGCGGTCACCGATGATCAGCTCCCGTTGGCCACGCCCGACCGGAATCATCGAGTCAATTGCCGTAATCCCGGTTTGCATCGGTTCGCACACGGACTTCCGGGCGATAATCCCAGGGGCCATCGATTCGATCAGACGGGTTTCCGAGGAGGCAATGTCGCCCTTGCCATCGATCGGGCGAGCCAACGCATCCACAACCCGGCCCACAACCGCATCACCCACCGGAATCGCCGCGATCTTACCGGTGGCACGAACGGTACTGCCTTCTTGGATGTTGAGGCCGTCACCCATCAACACAGCACCCACATCGTTCTCTTCGAGGTTCAGTGCGATACCCACAGTACCGTCCTCGAACTCCAGCAGCTCACCAGCCATGGCATTTTGCAGGCCATAGATACGAGCGATCCCGTCACCCACTTGCAGCACGGTGCCCACGTCGGCCACCTTGACATCCTTGTCGTACTGCTCAATCTGCTGCTGAATAATGCTGCTGATTTCGTCCGGTCTGATTGCAATCACGGTCTGCGACTCCTAGTTTTCAACGTTGTTTCCAGCGTTTGGGGTGCTTATCTTGGTTGCGGCCCTCGGGATTTGCTCACAAACAGAGCTAGATCGCGCCCAAAGTCAGCGCCATGCGTCGCAATTGACCACGCAGGCTGGCATCGACCACTTGCGAGCCGACTTTGATAATCACGCCGCCGATCAAATCGGTATCGACCTTCGTCACCAGTTCCACGCTGGCGGCCCCGGTGAGCTGTTTCACCCGCTCAATGGCGCTTTGGCGTTGCTCTTCCGTCAGTTCCACCGCAGAAGTCACTTCCGCCAAGGCCGTATTCGTAAACTGGCGCAGCAGGTCTTGATATTTCTGGGCGATCGAATCCAGCAGCGCAATCCGCTTGCGATCGACCAAGAGTTTCAAAAAGTTCGCCGTCAACGGGTGCAGAGTTTCACCCGCCAGGCGATCGAGTACAGACTTCTTATCGTCCGCCTTGACAAACGGGTTAGCCAAGAGAGCGCCCAGCTCATCCGAGGCTGCTAGCAAACCTCGTAGGTAGGTCACATCCTCGCCAAAACGCTCCACCAAGCTTTCCTTTTGAGCCAAGGTCATCAAAGCTTGCGCGTAAGGCTCGGCGATGCTGGCGATCATCGAACTGCTTTGCATCGTTAGTTCCCTCCCCCTTGAATCAGGGCCAAGCTCCGATCAACCAAATCCCGCTGTTGATCCGAATTCAAGCGCGAGCGCAGTTGGTCGTTGACCTGCTCCAGCGCTGCGGCCACAGCCCGCTGCCGCAATTGCGTAATCACACGCTCTTGCTCAGCCGCCAAGTCACTGGAAGCGGCCTCGCGCATCCGTTGCACATCCTGAGTGGACTTCGCCAAAATGGCTTCCTTCGTCCGCTCAGCCGCAACCTTTGCTTCAGCAGTGATTCGCTCTGCTTCCGCCTGGGCTTGAGCCAGTTTGCGCTGTTGCTCTTCCAAGGCTTTCACAGCTTCCGCTTGCGCCTTTTCTGCTTCGGTGATTGCCTCTTCGATCGCCGCTCTCCGGGTTCCCAGCAGGTTACCCAAGAAGCCACGACCAAAGTAGACCAGAACCCCCAACACGATCGCCAGGTTGATCACATTGGTTTCCAGGATGTCGGTGTTAATCCCGAACGATCCATGGGCCAACAGATGAGGGGCGATCGAACCCAAAAACATGTTCGTCATCACAACCTCATCCCAACTCAAAACCCAACAACTTCCGCACAATCTGACGGCTCAGCACCGCCACTTGACCGTCCAGGGCAGCCAAAGCCGTCTGCCGTTGACTGTCAATCTCCTGTTGAGCTGCTTCCCGCTCCGATTGGGCCTGTCGTTGTGCGTCTGCCACCGTCTGAGCCGCCAGTTTTTGCGCCTCCGCTTGGGCATCCGCTACGATGGACTGAGACTTACGGCGGGCCTCCGCCAAAGCCTTTTCATAGTCCGCCGTCAACGACTTCACCTTCTCCAGGCGCTCTTGTGCATCCAGTTGCTTGCCACGGATGTAGTCGGCCCGTTGGTCAATGGCTTGTCCCAGGGGCTTGTACAAAACCGCATTCAAAATCAAAGCCAAAATTAGAAACTGCGCTGCCATCAGGGGCAGGGTGGCATCAAGGTCAAACAGACCCCCTTCTGCCTCCGCTGCCAACAGCGTTGGTACGAGTGCGTATAGCATTTCGCTTACTCCCAGCAGATGGTTGACAGCCCCTTTTCGCGAGTTGGGGCAGCAAAAGGCTTTCGCATCAAGCAAGCACCTTTCGCCGCCTCAGGTAAAACTCGTTCGCAAAAGCCGAAAACCAAATTTACGAAGCGAAGGGGTTAGCGAACAGCAGCACCAGTGCCACCACCAGACCGTAAATCGTCAGAGCTTCCATGAACGCCAAGCTCAACAGCAAGGTGCCACGGATTTTGCCTTCTGCTTCCGGTTGACGAGCAATCCCTTCCACAGCTTGACCAGCCGCATTACCTTGACCGATACCGGGGCCAATTGCACCCAAACCCACAGCCAGAGCAGCAGCCAGAACCGAAGCAGCAGCAATCGTAGGATTCATTGTCGTAGTCCGTCCTTGAATTGTTGTTGAGAGTCTTGTAATTAGAAGGGAAACAATCCCCAATTGATGCTTTCACGACTCCGTTTCACAACCCCTAAAAATGGGGTCGTTAGTCGTGATGCTCGCCGTGGTGATCTTCCATTGCTTCACCAATGTAGGATGCCGCCAGAGTTGCAAAAATCAGGGCTTGAATTGCACTCGTGAACAGCCCCAAAACCATCAGCGGAATGGGCACGAACAAGGGAACCAGGAAGACCAGTACAGCCACCACAAGTTCATCCGCTAGGATATTACCAAACAAACGGAAGCTTAACGACAGCGGCTTGGTAAAGTCTTCAATGATTTTGAAGGGAACCATGATCGGGGTCGGCTGCGCGTAATCGGCGAAGTAACCCAACCCTTTTCGGCTCAATCCTGCATAGAAATAGGCGACCGATGTGGTCAGTGCCAGGGCAACCGTTGTGTTGATGTCGTTGGTAGGAGCAGCCAATTCACCAGACGGTAACTCAACGAGTTTCCAAGGAATGAGTGCACCACCCCAATTCGACACAAAAATGAATAGGAACAAGGTGCCAACAAAGGGAACCCATGCTCGATATTCTTTTTCGCCCACTTGGGTTTTGGTAAGGTCGCGGATAAACTCCAAGGCATATTCCATGAAGTTTTGCAATCCCGACGGTACTCGCTGAATGTTACGAGTTGCCAAGATGCAAGTAACGATCAGTAGCCCTAGGACAATCCAAGAGGCAAGGAAAACTTGCCCATGTACCTTGAAGTTGCCAATGTGCCAATAGAAGTGTTGACCAACTTCCAGTTCTGCTAGCGGAGAGAACGGAATGTTTGAAAAAAGATCGAACATAGCAACGCTGTTTTGCATAGGCATTTGACGAGATTGCTCTCGCAATTAGCCTAAGGGTTGGGCTTTGCGATCGCGCGCAACGTGTGGAAAATTAGAGCAGCCTTATAGGTCAGAAAACCAAGGATGATTGGCAACAGTTCAAGTTGCTGAACTCGAGCACCAATGAGAAAAATGGCTACAAAAAGTGCTAGCCGAGTTTTACTCAATTGCTGTTTGCCATTACCCAGGGTAGCGACATCTTTGGCCAGCATTCGCAGGTATACAATGCCCACCAGCGCTCCCAGCAAATAGCTCAGGGCAGTGTTGAGACTGTAGGTGGCCCAAACAGACAGAAAAATCACCAGGGATACAACCAAGGAGCCGATTAATAGCTCCCGTTGGAGTTTGTAGTATTCCTCCATGGCTGCGCCGTTTTCGGAAGTGCCCTCGATCGCTTCGGGAGAAACTTCCGGCATGGCGGTGACTGGTTCGACCGTTGGAGAGTCCATCGGTTGCAAACTCCTGGCTGTTGAATGCTGGCCCGGCGGCCCTAAGCCAGGTGCGATTGTACCACGCAGGTGTTGCGCGTTTTTCACGGGAAATGGGCGAGGTTGCTGGGGAGAGCTATTTTGACTGCGCCCGGATTTAGCGGGTGGTTGGCTAGGGATTGAATTAGCGTTGGGGAGTCAGCAATAACAGGCGCTGATCAAGCAACGATCGCACGTTTTCGAGGGTGAAGCCCGGCTGCTGGCTCAGGAGTTGGGCGATCGACTGGGGTTGGTCAGCGGTTTCGTTGGCAGCCACGGCACTGAGAAACTGAAAAGTGGCATCGTCCAAGCTGACAATCCGATAGTCCTGATTGAATAGACAACGGCTGGGCCAGCCATCCATACAGGGATTCAGGCTCGGCAGGGCTGCGGCCAGGGCGCTGGAGTCTTCCCAGGTGAGGCGATTGACCGGCGGGCAACCTAACCAAAACTCGTAGTGGGTGGCTCCTTCGGGATCCAGCGATTCCACCAGGCGATAGCGCTGTCGATCGCTCAAGCCCTCGGCTCGCGCCATCAATTCCGGATTGCTGCCCAAGAGGCGATCGAGCTGCCAGTAATCAGGGTTGGAAAAGCCCAGGAACTCCAGACCCGAAGCCTCAATTAATTCAAAGAGGGTGTCGATGTTGTAGTCCACTTCCTGGGGATGGACATACATATCTGCGAAACACTCATCCCGCTGGTTTTCCATCGACCAGCGCTCCTGTTCCCGCCGCACCAACCGATTGGTTTCGGGTAAGGCCGCAAATAGCGATCGTCCAATCTGAACACCATCACGATAGGGATTGGAATCTGCCGGGCCCGTGGGGCTTTCACGGAGCAGGCGGATCGCTCGCTGCATCAACTGGATTTCCCAACGACCCAGTTCCCCATAAACAAAAATGTGCATGAGGCCGCCGGGAGCTAGCTTGGCGGCCAGAGATTGAATGCCTCGCACCGGATCGGGCAGGTGGTGCAACACGCCAACGCAGTTGATCCAATCAAATTTGCCGGAAATTTCCTGGGCATCGTAAAGGCTGAGGTGACGGAATTCTACGCGATCGCCTCCGCGAACCCGATCGCCCGTCCGCCGACACCGTTCCCGAGCCACACCCAACGCCTCTGAACTCAGGTCGATCGCTGTGATCTTGGCTTCCGGGTTCAGATGCATTAAATATTCAGTGCCCACACCCGTACCGCAACCCGCATCCAAAATTCGAATATCAGTGCGTTCCGCCTTTCTGCCCGTGCAAAACTGATGCGCCGCTTGCCAATTCCAGCGCCAGTTATAGCCCGGCGGGGGTTCATCCAACAGGGGTTCTGGCGGAAACGGATAGGTATCGTAGAGCTTTTGGACGGCGGCGAGGGTTTGGGCGGTGCGCTGTGCTTCCATCGGAATTGAATAGGGGGTTGATTGGGTTGATTGTTTATATAGGAATTGCTGAAAAGAGGCTGAAACGAGGACTCGCAAGGGTGATCACCGCGATCGAGTCTATCGCACCCCCTGCCCTTCCAATGCCTGCGATCGCCCGCCTGAGAAGCATACACACTTCTTAACAAAGGCCGCCCCACGCACAGAATCGTTTTAGTCTAATGGGTGGATTCACAACCATATTGAGTTGAGATCGTCCCTTCCATGTTCGCCGACAGCCGTTGAGGGTTGCCAGCGTCGAGCCAACCTGAGGCTAAGGGCTAAAGGTTCTGTCCAATGTCACAGAACCCGGTACGGTCGTTCACCTGACTTAGAAAAGGACCATTAGAATCTCATGAGCGTTAAAGCAAGTGGTGGAAGCTCGGTTGCCCGTCCGCAGCTCTACAGCACTGTTCCCGTATCTAAAATTTCCCAAGCAGAACAACAAGATCGCTACCTAGCCCCAGCGGAACTCAGCGAACTTAAAACTTTCTTTAGCTCCGGTGCTCAACGACTGGCCATTGCTCAAGTCCTGACGGTTAACGCCGAAATCATCGTCTCGCGAGCAGCCAACAAGATCTTTACCGGTGGTTCGCCCCTGGCTTTCTTGGAAAAGCCGCCAACGGATGAACCGGTAATGGCCACCACCACCAACCCCGTAGCCAAGACGGTGCAGGAAGGCATGACCTTCGGCACCGTTACCTACGTGGAAGCCAAGAGCAGCGGCGGTGGCCTGTTCAGTGGTCTGCGTGACTTTTTCTTGACCCCCTCCGCGCCCATTCCCGCCGGCTTCCGGCCCATTAGCGTTGCCCGCTATGGCCCCCGGAACATGCAAAAGTCCTTGCGGGACATGAGCTGGTTTCTGCGCTATGTGACCTACGCGATCGTGGCCGGTGACCCGACGATCATCGCCGTGAACACCCGTGGTCTGCGCGAAATCATCGAAAACGCCTGTTCCACGGCCGCCACGATCGTGGCGATCGAGGGCATGAAGCAAGCGGCTCTCACCTACTTCCGCGATGATGCCAACGCCACGGAAATCGTCAAGCAATACTTTGACGTATTGCTAACGGAGTTCAAGGCCCCCACACCGTCCAACAAGGTGCGTCAGCGGCCTTCGGCGGATCAACAGGGTCTGGCCCTGCCGCAAATCTACGCCAACGCCGCTGAAAAGCGCGTGAAGTACGCGATGAAGCCCGGCCTGTCGGCCACCGAAAAGAACGATGCGGTGAAAGCGGCCTATCGCCAAGTGTTTGAGCGCGACATCACCCGCGCTTACTCCTTGGGAATTTCTGACCTGGAATCCAAGGTCAAAAACGGCGAAATTTCCATGAAGGAATTCATCCGCCGTTTGGCCAAGTCGCCCCTGTACCGCAAGCAGTTCTTTGAGCCGTTCATCAACAGCCGTGCTCTAGAACTCGCTTTCCGTCACATTCTGGGTCGTGGCCCTTCGTCCCGCGAAGAAGTGCAAAAGTACTTCTCGATCGTCTCGAGTGGCGGCTTGGCGGCCCTGGTCGATGCCCTGGTCGATTCGCAAGAATATGCGGATTACTTTGGCGAAGAAACCGTGCCTTACCTGCGTGGTCTGGGTCAAGAAGCCCAAGAGTGCCGCAACTGGGGCCCGCAGATCGACCTGTTCAACTACAGCGCCCCCTTCCGCAAGGTTCCCCAATTCATCACCACCTTTGGGGACTATGTGCAACCCCTGCGCGATCAGCATCCCTACGGGGTTGGTAATGATCCGCTGGAAATTCAGTTTGGGGCAATTTTCCCGAAAGAAACCCGCAATCCCAAGAACCGACCTGCGCCCTTTGGCAAGGATACCCGCCGGATTCTGATCAAGCGTGGTGCCGGGATTGAGAACCAACTGAGCAACCCGGGTGCAGTGGGCAAGGCTCCTGGCTCGATGGGGCCCAAGGTGTTCAAGCTGGATCAGTTGCCCGGGATTGGCAAGTCGGTGAAGACCGCCAGCATTCGCTTCTCGGAAAGCACCACCCAAGCCGTCATCCGCGCTGCCTACCTGCAAGTGTTTGGCCGCGATGTGTATGAAGGCCAGCGCCTGACGGTGGCGGAAATCAAGCTGGAAAACGGCAACATCACGGTCAAGGAATTCATTCGTCAGTTGGCCAAGTCGGATTTGTTCCGCAAGACCTACTGGAGTTCGTTGTACGTGATGAAGGCGGTGGAGTATATTCACCGTCGCCTGTTGGGTCGCCCCACCTACGGTCGCAACGAAACCAACAAGTACTTCGACATTTGCGCCAAGCAAGGGTTCTATGCCTTGATTGATGCAATTCTCGATACGGCGGAATATGCGGAAGCCTTTGGGGAAGATACGGTTCCCTACGAGCGCTATCTGACGGCGGGTGGCCAAGCCCTGCGCACGACTCGTCCGGGTAACTTGGGCTTCAAGGGCGTGCTGACCAAGCCGGAACCGGAAGCACCGCGCTTTGTGGAGCTGGGACAACCGCTCTCGATCCGCACGGAAGGGGATGCGAGCAACCGCGCTGGCCAAGGGGTGAGCCGTCGTCGCGAGCAAACCAAGACCTTCAAGCTGACGACCACAACCGACAAGGTGGCCCTGAAAACGGCGATCGCGGCGGCCTATCGTCAGGTCTTTGAGCGTGACTTGGATCCTTACATCGTGCGGGCTGAGTTCACGGCGCTGGAAAGCAAGCTGGGCAATGGCGAAATCACGATGAAGGAATTCATCGAGTCATTGGGCGGCTCTCGCTTGTACACCAAGGAATTCTATGCCCCCTATCCGAACACGAAGGTGATCGAACTGGGTCTGAAGCATTTCTTGGGTCGGGCACCGCTGAACCAGGTGGAAATCCGCAAGTACAACCAAATTCTGGCGACAGAAGGTCTGAAGGGTTTTGTGTCGGCCATGCTGAACACGCCGGAATATGCGGAGTGCTTCGGTGAGGATACGGTTCCCTATCGCCGGTTCCCGACGCTGCCAGCGGCCAACTTCCCGAACACCAACCGGTTGTATGACCAACTGACCAAACAGAACAGCGATGTGGTGGTGCCGAGCTTTGTGCCGGCAACGCCCCTGAGCCGTGCCTAAAGCGCGGATTCTGTGGGTCTTTTCTGACAGGTGATTCTGTTGAATTTGAGGTTGTGAATGCTCCTACATTCGATCGCTCGCTGATGCTGGGCGATCGGGTGTAGGCTTCTCAATTTCAAGCCTGGTTGAGTGGCTGACTCTTAAATCAGCCCAATTAAACATACCTTTTAAGCCAGTTTTTCAAAACTGTTGAAAACAAGGGGCCTCCGCTCCTTGTTTTTGCGTTTTTGGCGCTGTTGATGGTCGCTACGGTAATGGCTACTCATAGGACTGATGATCGTGGCTCGCCTAGAGTCCGTTCTTTGTGATACCAATTACCATCCTATTCAAGATAAAATTACTACCGACTTCATAACTTAAACAACCCGTCATTAAAAAGATTTGAAGCCAGGGTGCATCAATGGCTATTTCATTTAGCGGTTCCTATAGTCAGAACTTCGACGCTCTCGATTTGAGTGGTTCTAACAGTGATCTAGCTTGGACTAATAACACTACGCTGCCCGGCTGGTATTTGTTTCGCCAGCCCACTCCTGGCCAGGCCTTAACAATTTATCGATCGAGCCAAGGCGACACCACTACAGGCAATTTCTATAGCTTTGGCATCATTGGAGAGAGCGATCGAGCCTTAGGCGGCATCGGCTCAGGCGGTACATATTTCGGGAGTCCTGCCAGCGGAAACATTGCCGGATGGATCGCGTTTGCGGCCAAAAACACCACTGGCACGACAATTAATCACCTCACAATTTCCTTTACGGGTGAACAGTGGCGAAATGGGGGAAACGCCACTGCGCAAACCATGGTGTTGGAATATGGCTTTGGTAGCAGTTTCACAACCGTTCCAACCTGGACAGCGCCAGGAAGCGCGTTCAATTGGACTTCGCCTGTCGCAACTACGACGGCTGGCATAGTTGACGGGAATGTTGCGGGGCGGGTTGCGGGCGTTGGAGGCGCACTGTCCGGCTTGAGCTGGGCCAACAATGACACCCTCTGGCTTCGTTGGGTGGAGCGAAATGACACGGGGGATGATCATGGTTTGGCGATCGATGACTTCTCCCTCACCGGCACACCCAACCCCACCGTCAATCTCTCGGTCAGCCACAACACAGGAACCGAAACCGATCGAACCGTCATCACCGTTACGGCCACCGCTTCCAAGGCCGTTGTCAGTGACCAAACCATTGAATTCCAAGTCAGCGGGGCAAACATCACCCCGGAAGACTATCAGCTCAGCCAACCCCAAATCAGCATCACCAACGGCAACACAACCGGCTCCATCACCTTCACGGTGATGGATGACGCGATGGTGGAAGGAACCGAAACCGCCACCATTACCCTGAAAGCAACGACCAGTGGCTTGACCCTCGGCGGCAGCCGGGTACAAACGATCGAGATCGAAGATAACGACGGGGCCATCAGCTCCCCCAGTCCCCTGAGTCCGGCTGGTGGTTTGGCTCCGGCTCCTGTTGCTCCAGTTTTTGTGGCTCCGGCCCCGATCGCCCCCAGCCCAGAACTTCCCCCCAGCAGCCCGATCGCCCCACCGCCGCCCCTGCCGCCTCGACTGATCGTGACTCTCGATCGGGGCGGGCCAATCATCCTTGACGACACCACCGCCCCCATACAGCTCACCCAACCCTCAGCCACCACAGACAGCGCAGCCCGGCCCCAACAGGTCATCAGCATCACCAACATTAGCTCAGAACCCCTGAAGCTCTTGGCTTTGCAACTCCCCAAGGGCTTTTCCATTTTGGAAACCCTGCCACCCGTTGTTCTGCCC
>NZ_LIRO01000046.1:0-2129 GCF_002742025.1 Limnothrix sp. PR1529 | reverse complement strand
GCCACAGGGGCAGGAGTTGCCTTTGGTGCTTGGGGCACGCCGCCCCCCAGCGCCGTGCCCCAATCACCAAAGGCAACTCCTGCCCCTGTGGCCACCGCCCCGATCGCTGAACAATCCCAGGTCTATTGGCTGAAGGACACGGGAACCCATTTTGTGATGGCGGGTCAACCGGCCAAAACCGTGGCCAGCAGTGAGCCAGATGAGGTGTTGCGCGGGGCGATCGAGCAAGTTTTGGCCGGGCAACCCACCGACAACAACTTAAGCAGCGCTATTCCCATCAACACCAAGCTGCTGGACGTGATGATTGCGCCGGAAGGGGTGCGGGTGAACCTGTCGTCGGAATTCACCAGCGGCGGCGGCAGTGCATCAATGATGGGACGGTTAGGGCAAATTGTTTACACGGCCAGCACGTTGAATCCCGCTGCGAAGGTTTGGATTTTGGTGGAAGGTCAACCTTTGACGGTGTTGGGAGGCGAGGGCTTGGAAGTGCCGCAACCGATCGACCGGGCCACGTTCGATCGACAATTCAAGCCCTAGACTTTTCAAACTCTGGACTCCAAGCCCTAATTCAACCCCTAGTAATCCGTTTTTTCTCGATCGACCATTCGCCATGACCCAAGAACCCAACCCCACAGCGGAGACTGAATCCAACCGTGACTCCGCCGTCACCTATGAGGGCGGTTGCCATTGTGGAGCGGTGCGCTTTCAGGTGCAGGGGCCATCACCCTTGCAGGTGCAGTCTTGCAATTGCTCCATTTGCGACAAAACGGGATTTTTGCATTTGCTCGTTCCCCGATCGCGCTTTCAACTGTTGCAGGGCGAAACGGCATTAACCACCTACACCTTCAACACGGGCACGGCCAAGCATTTGTTTTGTCGCACCTGTGGCATCAAGTCGTTTTATGTGCCCCGATCGCACCCGGATGGCTATAGCGTGAATGCCCGTTGCCTGGATGGAGTTGATTTGGCCGATCCGTCACAGGTGTTGATTGAACCCTTTGATGGGCGCAATTGGGAAGCCAATATTGACACTTTGAGAGCGGCCACGGCGAATTAGCGCCAGAATTCAGCCCCGACGTTGAGGAATCAGTTAAATCCATTGATCCAGAATCCCTTGATTCAGGACTCTTGTTGCCGTGGGGCTGCTGTGGGGCTGATGTGGACGATCGCCCGGAAAGGTTCGCCAGGAGCCGAATCGATCGGTTAGACCGGAACTATCCGCGCGATCGCCCCCCGAGGCGATCAGTCTTTGCCCTGGTCCCATCCCATGACCCAATCACCCGAGCCTGTCCCGAATTCCGAGCTGAAAGAGCCTGGGTTCGCTCAACCGGAAGCCAATCAACCGGCATCCAATCAGCCTGAATCACATCAACCGGAACGCAACCTCCTGTGGCGGCCCGTGTTGGGATTGGCGGGATTGCAAGGAGCCATTTCCCTGGCTTGGGTGCTGTATCGGTTCTATTTACCCCAGTTGTTGGCGGCCGTGGGGTTGCCGGGGGTCGATCGGGCGGTGTTGATTTTGGAAGATGGCCTGGCCGCAGTGTTGGAGCCGGTGATTGGAGGCTTGAGCGATCGGGCGCGGTTGCGCGTGGGCAGCCGCTATCCCCTGGTGGTGGCGGGGGTGGGGCTGACGGTATTGATGTTTGGGGCCATGGTGGCGGCGGCGTTGGGGCGCGGGGCAATCGTTCAAGGCCTGTTGATGGTGACGGTGGTGCTGTGGGCGGTGGCCATGGCGGTGTTTCGATCGCCCGCGATCGCCCTCATTGGTCAATACGCCTTGAGCAGTCAACTGCCCCAGGCCAACAGCTTGTTGGTTTTGTCGGCGGGCTTGGTGGGGGCGGTGGCTCCCTTGGCTCGCGATCGCGTTTTGCAGTTGGGCCCGGCCTATGCCTTTGGGTTGGGATCGTTGGCCCTGGTGGCGGCGGCGGGAGTCTTGCAATTGGCGGGGCCCGATCGGGTCTTGGGAGCCAGCGCCGTTGCCCAATATCATCCTGGGCCGATTCGGTGGGGAGAAGTGGTGCGGCTGTTGGGATTGGGGGCGGCCGTGGGTTGGGGGCTGCGGCTGTTTTTTGGGATTGTGCCCGCTGCTTTGCAAAGCCAGTTGCCCCAATGGCCCGGCAGTGTGATTG
>NZ_LIRO01000035.1:0-76881 GCF_002742025.1 Limnothrix sp. PR1529 | reverse complement strand
GCCCACCCCCGATCGCCCCCACACCCAACAGCAACCAAACCCAACCCGAACCGCCAGACTCAGACGTTGTGGTTGTGACTTTTGGCATGGGCGAATGGTTCGGCCCTGAAGCATTGTGAGTGAGCCGATAACCTACTCACGAAATTTTATCACCGCCAATATAGTGCTGGACAATCTGGACAATTAGGATGCTTCTGATTTGCCGGTGTTTTTAACTCGCATGATTTTGCCCAGTAGGTCAAACCAAAAGGGTGCGCCCATCGCGATCGCCAAGCCCGTGACCAGCCAGCCCAAAGCCGTGCGAATTAAGACCCAAATCACTTCTCCTTGGTTTTTGGGTTTGCGATTGTCGTAGCGCAGTTGCTCATTTAGTTTGTTGGAATCCCAGCCGATCGGGAGGGTGGTTTCATCCAAAGCCGCCTGCATGTCCTGGCTAACTTCCGACCACTTGGGCAGCATGGGCCGCGAAGGAACTCCAGGGGCACTGCCCGTTTGGACGACTCGATCGGCGTAGGCGTTCACCGCTTGCCGCAGGGCCGTATCCCGAGACAGCTTGCTCACAATGTTGAAGGTGTCGGCGTTGCTGGCCACCGCCAGGACAATGCCCAACAGGATCGAAACCCCGCGCGCATTGCGGCGATAGACCCCCGATGCCCGATCGCGCGCTCGATCGTACCAACCTTCCACTTCCTTTTGGAATTCCTGGAAATCCTCTTGCACGGAGGTTGCCCGCGATCGGGCCCGCTTTGCCAGCAGCAACAGGTTGTCTTGCACAGGCTCGGGCAACAGGTTCAGGGCCTCTTCCAAGCCTTTGCGAGTGGGGTCATTAGCATCGCGCAATTCGGCAATCACCGATTGCACTTCCTGATAGATGGCGCGTTTGTGGCGCAACCCATCCAGCACTTCTTCAGTGGAGGGCAACAGGGCCGCCAGCAAAATCGTGTGGCCCTCGCGGTCTTCAAAGGTGTCGTCCCGCAGGATCACCAGTCGATCGACCTCGGGCACGTGGGCCGCTTGCAGAATGCTAATGAGCCGATCAACGGAGTTCAACACTCGAGTGAGGCTGATTTTGAGGTCAAATTTCCCCGATCGATAGTCGGTGGTGATGTCTCGCAGGCGTTGTTCAAAGCGATCGAGCAGTTGGGTCAATCGCGAATCGCTCAGTTGCGGTTGCAACAGTTGGCGGGTTTGTCGCCCCAAATCTTGGGTAAATTGCTCAAACCGCCGCAGGCTGACGGTACGAATCAGCTCGGGAATTTTGGCCGAAGACAGCAACGCATCGGCAAAGGAACTGGGCGGGATATGGGAAGGGGCGCTGGTATGTTGCCCAAAGATTGGATTGCTGAGGCCAATCAGGTTACAGAGAACCCGAAATCCCTTGCGAAAACCGGTGGCTAACAACCCCCGAGCCTCTTGGTTCAGGCTGTTGATGGTGGGGGAATCGTAGAGGCGTTCGGTCAGTTGTTCGGCGCGGGTGCTGTCACCGGGGCGCTGGGGGGCGCGGCCGCTGACGGTGGATTGGCTGCCGCCGCCCAGTAATTGGGCGATCGACTGTTTCAGATGAGCGGCTCGCCATTGCAACAGGGTGGCGATCAGTTCTTGAATTTCCGAAGCCAACAGACTGAGAGTTAAGTAAACGAATAGGAGGCCGATAACGATATCGACGATGGGTGAAAGCTGCATCTTAAATGGTTAGGTTGAATGGCTAGGTTGAATGGTTCGGTTGATTTAGCTGGAAATTTTTGAAGACGCTATGGGGCCCACGATGCCAGCCAGTATAAGCCGGCCGATCGGGGTCGGGCGTGCGGTCTGGGCCCCACGAATGGCACCGTTGCCAACGACCATTTCAACGGCCATGTCAGCCTCCGAAAACGGATTGATTCTGGGTTTTCGGGCCCCTTAATTCGCTAGATTGGGCATTGATTTCAACCTCGCGATCGATTTCCCAATCCCTTTTCTCCATCCCTATGGCCCCTAATCCTGACCCGGCTGGTTCTTCGGCCTCGGTGCGATCGTCCCGCATGGGGGCCATGGCCCGGCAACTGTGGCGCAGGGACGATCGGGCGGTGGATTGGGCCTGGGCGATCGGGCTGGGATTGTTGGCCCTGGTGTTGTATGGCATCAATTTGGGTGGGTTGCCCCTGCGCGATTGGGATGAGGGCACGGTGGCCCAAGTGGCCCGGGAGCTGGCCCGCGTCCCGATCGGCTCCGAGGCTTGGTGGTTTCCCACCCTGCACGATCGCCCCTATTTCAACAAGCCGCCCCTGCTCCATTGGGCGATCGCCCTGTTGTTTCGGATTTTTGGCGAAAGTGAATGGGCGGCAAGACTGCCCGGAGCCTTGCTGGGTGCGGCGGCCGTACCGCTGGTTTTTGCGGTGGGGCGGTTAATTTTCACCCACCGGGCCGCCGCCCTCTTCAGCGCCTTGGTATATCTCACCTGGTTGCCCGTAGTGCGCCATGGGCGGCTGGCCATGTTGGATGCGGCAATCGTGGCCTTTGGGTTGCTGGCCTGGTGCTGTCTGTTGCGGGCCCGGCGGGATTTGCGGTGGACGCTGGGAATTGGGTTTGCCCTCGGCGCGATCGCCCTGTTGAAGGGGCTGGTGGCCCTGTTGTTTGGGGGACTAATCTTTGGTTTTTTAATCTGGGATACGCCTCGGCTGTTGCGATCGCCCTATCTCTGGCTCGGGGGGCTGTTGGGCTTGGCCCCAGCCCTGGCTTGGTATGGGGCCCAATGGCAACACTACGGCCCGACCTTTTTTGAGACCAATTTGCTGAATCAATCCCTGCGGCGGGTTTGGGATTCCGTGAGCGATCGGGGCGGCCCGCCTTGGTTTTATCTGCAAGAGCTGTTGGAATTGGCTTGGCCTTGGCTGTTTTTGTTGCCAGCGGGCTTCCAAGCGGCCTGGCGCGATCGGGATTGGCCCTGGGGCAAGTTGGTGCTGGTTTGGAGCTTGGGCTATCTGCTGCCCATTTCCGTGATGGAAACCAAACTGCCCTGGTATGGCCTGCCGCTCTATCCCCCTTTGGCCTTGGCGATCGGGCCTGTGCTGGGGTCTTTGTGGGAAGAACCGCCGGCCCGGTTTGGGCGATCGTGGCAGGTGATTTTTGGTTTGTTGGCCTTGGGTGGCGGAGCTGGAGCCGTTTACTTCAGCTTCTTGGCCACACCGTTGGAGCCGATGCTCGCCCTGGCGCTGGCGGCCTTGGGGCTAACGGGGGGAGCCGTGGTCTTGTTGGCCCAGCAGGGCGATCGACAACTGATCCCCGTGGCTTTTTGGGGCATGTTTGTGGGGTTAACGCTGTTTTTTTCGTCGGGCAGTTGGCTTTGGGAACTGAATGAACAATATCCCGTGCGGCCGGTGGCGAATCTGCTGCGATCGGTCGCCCATTCTGGCTCAAAAGTTTACACGAGCGATCGCACCCAACGCCCTTCCCTAGATTTCTATTGCCATTGTGAAGTGATTCCCGTGCCTCAATCGGAACAGGCCAAACATTGGGCCGATCGCCGCGTGTCCCTGTGGGTAATTCGGCCCCAAGATCGCGATCGGCCTCCGTTTAAGGCAGGAATTTTAGTTGGCAAAGCGGGCGATCGATTGGTGATTCGTCGGAGTGAATAATCGCCCCCAAACTTCCAGCACTGCGGCTTGTGACCCTGAAGCTTTGATTGCTGAAATCAACATCAACAGGCTATGAGCAAAATTTCCCCGAAACCTGCTTTCAATTTTTTTAATTGGGAGTGCTCTTGGGTGCGATCTTGGGTGTAATTTTGGGTGTGAATTGAGCCACCGATTCCACCTGATCAAAAAATCGGTAATCAATACAAATGACCCCATTGGGCTGATGGGTCAGCATATCCACAAATCGGTGATTTTCTAAAACATCAGAAATTGCATAAATATGGCGAGCATGAACCGTTTGGCTCAGTTCATCATCAATTCCAGTCAAGGACACCACAAAGGTAGCATTGCTATTGCACAAAGACTCGATCGAGCGGTCAAACAAGGGACTTTGTTGATCGATTCGATGCATCACCAACCAAGACAGGGCAAACATGGGTGAAGTCGATCGCACCAACGATAAATCCTGAATCTTGCGTAAATATTCCCCTTCCTGAGTGACCGTATCCTCAATGAAAACCAAACTCACCTGGGCTTCAATAATCTGATTTTGCCGCTGATTTGCCATCCGAAACAGCAACGTAGGTTGACCTTCATGGGTTGTTTTCAGGAGCGCCTGACTAAAGCGCACCTGAGCGGTGGGCCGCGAAAATCGGGCAAACATTAGCCCCGTTGCTCCCGAAAATCCCATCAGCCCCACCAAGGCTTCGACAGCCGTGAGCATCTGTGTCCAAGGCTTGGCTGGATACATTGCGCCATAGCCGATCGTTGCCATGGTTTGCACACTAAAAAAGAACGCATCCATGAAAGATTGCGGCTTGGCATTGGCGATTCCTTCGGGTTCCAAAAGGTATAACCCAGCAAAAAGGAAATTGGCCAGCCCATAGCCCACAATAATCGCTAGCCAAAACTTCGGCCAGCTCAAGGTTAGTAATAAATGGTAAGCATCTTCCCAAGGGTGGAAACGGTGTCCCATGCGCACGATGCGTAGCCGTTTGCGATCGGAAGTCACTTGACTATGGGGTTCTTTGGGGGCGCGAGCTTGACCTGATCGCTTGAAATTCAACATAGATAGACCCAGAGAAGATAGACCTAGACCCAGAACAATAGACTCCCCAAGGATAAATAAATATCTAAAATCTAAAAAAATATCTAAAATCTAAAAATAGATGTCTAAAAATAGATTTTCAGAAATTTTCCAAAAATCAATCTTCAAAAAGAGATCTCGAAATAAATCCCGAAAACCCGTAGGGTGGGCATTGCCCACCGAAATACCCACCGAATCGTTGCTTCATATCGAAACAGAAAAGCCCCAATGGGCGATCGCCCCATTCCCACCCGCATCTTAGCAAGGGTCTTGTCCCACCGAAAAACCCAAAAAAATACCCCCAGCCTGCTCAAGGAGCACTGGGGGCATGGGGCTAACGCTCACTAAAATATTCGAGTTTCGCAAAATATCAGCCAGAACGAATTCAGGAAAGACTCCAAGGCAGCCAGCCCGCAAGCCAACCACCTTGGATCAGAACCTTTCATTCAACCGATACCCTGCTCTACCGAACAGCATTCGAGAAAGAGTTCACAACAAAAAGGTTTGAGACAAGTTCAAGACAATTCAGCTTAGGAACCACTCAACGAAACCCAAATGACTTCCGGGTGGCCCAAAACCCAGCAAGGGTTGCTTAGCTCATGGCGACGGAGCTGGGTTCGCAGGAGATGGCGATGTCGTGCTGCATTTTGCCTTGGATGCGGCTGAAAGTAGACGACAGGTGGCCCAGACCCAATTCGGCTGCTGCGCGATCGAGTGCCAATTGTTCACGAGCAGCGGCTTGATGATGACGGGACATCATTTGGACACGAGCACGAGCGGAGATCGATTGGGTAGACATAACAGAACCTGCGGTAAGGGGTTGGCTGATCGGCGAAGTGACGGGGCGGCTAGCGGGGACGCTGCTGGGCGCGAAGGCCTCAGCGCCCGTGCGATAGGCGACACCCCGATAGGTCAGATCATTGACTGGTTGCGGCGGAATGCTTTCGGCATGGCGAAAATGCACTTCCAATCCGCGATATCGACCAGTGTGGCCCGTTTCTACCGTGGGCAGAGGGGTTTCTGTGCTGTCGTACCGGACACCGCGATAAATGAGTTTCATGAGGATCGCCTCCAGGAGATGCGTTCAGGATCTGACTGAGGCGCGTTCCTTCGGGATTTGCGGGTTGTGGATCGGTGGTTAGGACTTAACCCAAAATCGACATTGACCTAGAATCCCTACTTCCGTCTTTCTTTCTAACTAACGGCTGCAAGGGTGACCTGCGAGCTGTGGTGTTAGCGGGGAAAGATGAACGATTGGTTTCTGTATCTAAAGATACGGTTTAAGCCCAAAATAGTCAAGGGGCACTTAATATTTTGTGAAGCAAAGATCGCTGGGGCTGATGAATGGGCGGAGATCGAACCGTTGGCCCTCGCCCAAAACCCTTGCCTGGAGGCTGCTGAGGGCGATCGGGAGCCTTGGAAACTGCATCATGGATCGATCGCAAGTTGAGGATTCGATCGCGATGATCTGGCGAAAAGTTTGCTGAAAGTTTGCTGAAAGGTCGATCGGTTCCCGCCTTGCCTCCTTTCTTGTCTAAATTGCTTGTCTAATTCCTTGCCCAATTGCTTGCCTAGTTTTTGGGCAATCCCACTCATCACCACCACGGATCGTCACTGATCTCTACCGAGATCTCTACCGATCGCCACTCATCACCACCGCCATCGGCTCGCAAATCTTGCAAAATCCCGGTACTGCGCCGCTTGAGATGAATCAGCGGTTAGAATAGACCTCCTATCGATCCCGGTCAGGCTTGAGTCCAGTGACCAACCTGCAAATTTCCGACTGGGTTCAGAGCGCGACGGAGGGTTAATCAACAGCGTGGCCGACAAGCAAAGTGGGTACAAAATTGTCGCTGACAACCGCCAAGCCCGCTACGAGTACGAAATTTTGGCAACCTACGAGGCGGGGGTTGAACTCAAGGGCACTGAGGTGAAGTCCATTCGGGCTGGCAAGGTGAACCTCAGGGATGGTTTTGCCCTCATCCGCAATGGCGAAGCGTTGCTGCTGAATGTGCATATTTCGCCCCACGACACCACGGGCAGCTACTTTAACCACGACCCTCGCCGCACGCGCAAGCTGCTGTTGCACAAGGAAGAAATCCGCAAACTGGTAGGACAGGTGGATCAAAAGGGGCTGACCCTGGTTCCCTTGCGCATGTACTTGAAGGGGGGATGGGTCAAGGTGGCGATCGGGCTGGCCCGAGGCAAGAAACTGCACGACAAGCGGGAAGACCTCAAGCGCAAGCAAGATCAGCGCGATATGGAACGGGCCCTCAAGCGGTAGCTCGATTAGTCGGTTAGTTTGATGGTTGATTGGCCATGAATTGTGATCATGGATTTCGATCATGCGTTTTCGAGCATGAATCTTCGATCATGAATTTTCATGATTTGTTTTCATGATTTGATCGTTATTTGCTCGTTTGAAGTGGGTTGATTTTGCGGGTGTGTCTCGGGCCGTTGGTATAACACAGCAAGGCGGACTCCTTGCTTGACCGCCCATGAGGCGTTTTGGATGCGTTGTTTCATAACTGGCGATCGGGTGAACACAGCAAACGCGGGGAGCCTCAGCACCCGGTGGCCGTTTGTTATCTTCCTGGGGAGGGGCCTTGGCCAAACGGGTCAGATAGGCCCAAAACCGATCCAAAAAACGATGGGAAATCTGCGGCGAAGATGGCTGGCGGCGGGCTGTTGTGCTTGGCTTTGGGGAGGCGCTGCCGGGGCCCAAGTGGGGCCGATCGCCCCTGATGGCACATTGCCGGAACCGTCGCGCATCCAAACCACGGGCGACACCATCCAAATCGACGGGGGCACCCGATCGGGTGGGAATCTGTTCCACAGCTTTGAGCGCTTTTCGGTTCCCGAGGGCATGACCGCTTGGTTCAACACGGGCGCGGAGGTGCAAAATGCCATCACTCGGGTGACCGGTGGCCAAGGGTCGGAGATTTTGGGCACGCTTCGGGCCAATGGCTCCACCAATCTTTTTTTGCTGAATCCCAACGGGATTCTGTTTGGGCCCAATGCCCAATTGCAACTGGGGGGCGCATTTTGGGCCAGCACGGCCGAAGGGTTGGTGTTTGGTGATGGGGTGACCTTTGATGCGGGGCGATCAGGTGGGCCCCCGCTGTTGTCTTCCCAGGTTCCCTTGGGGTTGCAGTTAGGTCAGCAACCGGCTCCAATTCGGCTGTTGGGAAGCTTGGTGGTGGCTCCGACCCAGCGGTTGTCGTTGGTGGGCGGGGCGATCGACTTGGCGGGCGGGCGGGCCGTGGCTCCCCAAGGGCAAATTGATCTGATCAGTGCGGCCGGTGGCACGGTGCGCTGGCAAACCAACGGGCCGATCGGCCTGGGCACGGCCCAACGCAGCGGCGTGATCAATTTGGATCAGCAAGCCGCGATCGATGCCAGCGGCCCCGGTGGTGGCTTGCTGAATCTTCAGGCGGGTCAAGTGGCGATTCTCAACGGCTCCACGGTCACGGCCCTCACGCAAGGAGAAATAAACGGCCGAGGGATCGCGATCGGGGCTAATCAAGTGGTGGTGGCGGGCATTGATCCCACTGGTCAACAGCCTAGTGCGATCGTGACCGACACCAGCGGTTCCGGCCGAGGTGGCTCGATCGTCATTGAAGCCAACCGTTTCAACACCCAAGGGCCCGCCCTCCTCTCCGCCAGTACCTTTGCCTCCGGCCAGGGCGGCGACATTGATGTTCGTGCCACCGATGCCATCACCCTCAGTGGCCTAGGATTGCAGTTTGTGAACGAGGTAATTGTTGGCGGCAGCCTGGTAGGGCAAATTACCCCCGAAGTTCGCATCGCTGGCCTATACATCAACACCGCCGGTCTGGGGAATGGGGGTTCCATTCGGCTCAATACCAGCAACCTCACAGTTGCCGATGGGGCCGTTGTGTTTGCGCCTACCTTTGGCGCAGCCCGAGGCGGTGACATCATCATCGATGCCGAGCAAATGAATGCCGCCAGTTCCCTGATCAGTACAGGCAACGCTCGCGAGTCCACGGGCGAAGGCGGCACCCTCACCATCCGTGCTGGATCCTTGCTGGTGCAGGGGGGAGCGCTACTGGTGACGGTGAATTTAGGCAATGGCCCCGGCGGCGCTTTGACGGTTCAAGTCCGGGACGGTATTGAAATTAAAGACGCAGTGCCCCTTGCTTCCGTGGCCAGTGGAATTTTTACGAACACCATCGCTGGCAATGGTCGGGGCGGAGCCATGCTCATTGAAACCAATACCCTCACGGTGCGTGATGGGGCATTTATTGGGGGGCAGAGCGGGGCCAACATTCGGATCGGGGTGTTTCCGGTGGGAGGGGTACCCGGTGAGATCACGATTCGGGCCGCCCGCCAAATTAACCTGATTGGTAGTTCCGGCGATCGCTTGTTCTCCAGTGGGATTGCCACCGATACCTTCACGGAATATCCGGCCGGCAACGTGTTGATTGAAACGCCATTCCTACGGGTTTTGGACGGCGCAACCCTCTCTAGTTCCTCGCTGGGGTTGGGTCAAGGGGGAGACATCACCATCAAAGCCGATCGCATGGAAATTAGTGGGCGATCGGCCGATGGTTTCCGCAGCGGGCTATTGGCGGTTTCCGGGCGGGCAGATTTGCCCCAAATCACCGCCACGGGCAACAGCGGCAGCTTGAACCTACAGGTGGGCGATTTGGTGATTCGCAACCAAGGAGAAATTGCCGTCAACAGCAGCCTGACGGGGGATGCGGGCAGCCTCAGCATCACGGGCGATCGCCTACGTTTGGAAAACGGCAACATCACCGCCAACACTGCCTCCGGTCGTGGGGGCAACATTGATGTGCAGGTGAACACACTGCAAATGTTGTCTGGCAGTTCGATCGCCACCAACGCCGTGCGCAGTGATGGCGGGAACATCCGGTTTCAGGTCTCTTCCCTGGCGGCCCTGCAAAACAGCGATATTACGGCCAATGCTCAGGCGGGGCGGGGCGGGCGCGTTGAAATTCAGGCGAATACGGTTGTGGGAACAGCCTTTCGACAGCAGCTCACCCCCCAAAGCGACATCACGGCCACTTCGGGGCTGGGAGCAAATTTCAGCGGGGCGGTGCAAATCAACACCCAAAATTTCAATGATGAATCGGGGTTGATTGACCTACCGGAAGATACTTTGGATCCAACGGCGGCGATTATTATCGGTTGCGCAGCGGATGAGGGTAACCGATTTGTGGTGACGGGGCGAGGGGGGGTACCGGCGGAACCCGATCAGCCAGCCAGCAGCGCGGGGGCCTACTGGGATGATGTGCGGTGGTTGGGCGGCAACCTGACGGGGGAGGCGACGGGTACTCCTGATCGGGCGATCGCCCCGAATCCACTCGATCGCCCAGTGCCTACCGCAGCGCTTTCTGAGCCAGGTTCTGAGTCAGCACCTGAGCCAGTTTCTGAGCCAACTATTTCTGAGCCGATTATTGAAGCCCAGGGTTGGGTAACTCGGGCCAACGGTTCGATCGCCCTTGTGGCCAATCCGGCAACGCCCCAGTTGGGTTTCCCGTTGAACTGTCGCCAATTCCGCCAGCCCCACTAATCCAACCCAAGCGCCATCGGGCTAGTTGCCCAATGCCTACTACAAATACTTACTGCAAATCCCTAGCGCACTTCTACCTAGCGCACTTCCAATCGTTCCGTAATCCAAGTCATGCCCTCGGGGCCTACCAAAACAGCGGAAATCCAGCGAGATCCTGGGCTATTGGGCGCGCGCCCCACCTTGAACAATCCGCCAGCGGAAATGGGTTCTAGGGCTGCGTTTTGGGGAATGGCATATACCTCCGGGCGCACAGGCGTATCGATCGCGCTGCCAGCCAACAGGGTGTCGCCCAACGGATCTTGAACGATCGCATCGAAGGTGTAAGTATCCCCCGGGCGCACTCGCTCCGGCAGCCGCACCCTAACGCGGGGTGGTTTGCTGCCCCATTGGGTGGTGGTGCGCTCATCAAGCAGTTCTTGACGGATCACCAGGCCGTTTTGAATGGTTTGGCGGGCCCGCACTTCCGTGACCAATTTGGCGGGCCCGAGGGTGGTATTGGCTTTGGTGGCCGTGATGTCGGTGCGGGTTTCGAGAATCCAGGTGTCCCGATCGCGATCGGCCTTTTCAACGGTGGTGCTGTAGGTCACCTGATCAAAGGATTGCCAAAACTGACTGAGGGAGCGCCCCAACTCGTCGCGGCTGAGGCCATCGGCGCTGCGGAAGTTGGGGGCGAACCGTTGCAGCAAACCGGCATCTTTGGCGCTGGCGGCACGATCGATGTCGCTCAACAGGGCTTGCACGCTGGGATCGATCGTCACGGCGGCGGCGGGGTTGACGACAGTGCCCATGGCCATCAGCAGACTGGCTCCGAGGGCGAGTCCCCACCGGCTAGCCCGCTGGATCGGTTGCGGATTTCCCAAGACGTAACAAGCGCGAAGAAGCATGGAATGATAATTTAGGAAGTCGGGAAGTGGCCGGATTGATGACTCAAAGGGGGCGATCGGCCGGATCGCGTCGCTTTGGGATCAAGTCCCGCCTTGCCTGTCCGATTGTAGCGGCTGAAAGAGAGAAACGGTTTGACAGCAACCGCCCCGCAGCGATTGTTAGTGGCTGCCAGTGGCACGGGGGGGCATCTATTCCCGGCGCTGGCGGCGGCCCAGGAGTTGACCGATCGATGGACGATCGAGTGGCTTGGTGTGCCCGATCGCCTGGAAACCAAGCTGGTGCCCGATTGCTTCCCATTGCACACCATTCCGGTGACCGGTTTTCAGGAGCGATTGGGCTGGAAAACCCTGGCCACGGCCTATGGCTTGGTGAAGTCTGTCTTTGCGGTGCGTCGGCTGTTGCAGCGAGGGCAGTTTGCTGGCGTGCTGACCACCGGGGGTTACATTGCCGGGCCGGCCATTGTGGCCGCTCGATCGCTCGGGTTGCCCGTGGTGTTGCACGAGTCCAACGCCATTCCTGGCCGGGTCACGCGCTGGTTTGGCCCCTGGTGCGACACGGTGGCCGTGGGATTTGAGGCGGCGGCCCAGCGGTTACGCCAACGAAAAATTGCGGCCCTCTGTACCGGCACACCGGCCCGCGATCGATTCTGGAAGCCTGAACCGCTAGCCTTGCCCGTGCCGGAGGACGCGCCGTTGATTGTGGTGGCTGGCGGCAGCCAAGGGGCCGTGGCCCTGAATCGGTTGGTGCGGGAAGTGGCGGCGGCTTGGTTTGCGATGGGGGCTTGGGTGGTGCATTTAACGGGCGATCGGGATCCGGATGCGGCCAGCTTGGAACATCCCCAATACATTGCCCTTCCTTTCTATGACGATATGGCTAGCCTGCTGGGGCGGGCCAATTTGGCCGTTAGTCGATCGGGCGCAGGCACGCTAACGGAATTGGCCGCCACCGCTACCCCTTCGATTTTGGTGCCCTATCCCTTTGCGGCGGATGACCACCAAACGTTTAATGCGCAAGTCTTTGTGGAAGCGGGGGCAGCACAGGTGTTTCCTCAGGGGCAACTGTCTCCCGATCGCCTGCGGGATTTGGTTTTGGAGCTGCTGGCGGATCGATCGCGCCTGGACACCATGGCCCAGCGGGCCCGCGCCCTGGCTGTGCCCGACAGTGCCGCCCAGTTGGCCCAATTGATGACGGCGGCGATCGACCGCGCAGCCCGCCGCCCATGACGGCCCCACGGTTCACCCCTTGGAGCGATCGGCTCCGGTGCTGGCTGTTTCCGGCCCAGCCCCAACGGCGCGATTGGTGGGGCTGGCTGTTGGCCAGCGGGGCGATCGCCCTGGCCATTGGCTGGGCCGGCTATCGCCAGGCCACCGGCGGCCCCTACATTGTCCAAGACGATGCCCGCCAGCATGTGTTTTGGATGCAGCGCTGGCTAGACCCCACCCTTTTTCCCCAGGATTGGATTGCGGACTATTTCCAATCCGTGGCCCCGGAAGGCTATCGCACCCTCTATCGGTTGCTGGCTTGGGCGGGGTTGAATCCGCTGGCGGTGAGCAAAATTCTGCCGATCGGGCTGGGGTTGGTGGTAGCGGGGTTGGCTTTTGGTTTAACCACGGCCCTGTTGCCGATTCCGGTGGCTGGATTTTTGGGATCGGTGCTCACCAGTCAAGTGCTGGCCATGACCGATGACTTGGCCTCCGCCACCCCCCGATCGTTCCTCTACCCACTGTTTTTAGCCTTTGCCTGGGGTTGGATACGCTCCAGCCTGGGTTGGGTTTTGGGCACGATCGGGCTGCTGGGCCTGTTCTATCCCCAATATGTCCTGGTGGCCTTGGGCATCTTGGCGATCGACTGGTGTTGGCGCTGGCGCTGGCAGTGGCCGGCCGGATTGCGAGCGCTAATGGTCAGCCCTTGGGGCCCCGCCGCCACCCTGACTCAGCGGCGCGATCGCCTGGCCCTGGGCGGTGGGATTGCGGGGATCGCTGTTCTGGGTCTCTATGCCCTGCAAGCTTCGGACTATGGCCCCGTGGTGACCGTCAGCCAAGCGCGATCGCTCCCGGAATTTTTCTCCAGCGGCCGGGCCAACTTTTTTGATGACAACTGGTTTGACTTTTGGATTTTGGGGCAACGCAGCAGCCTGTTGCCCAAGGATCCATTCACACCGGCCACCTTGGTTTTGGGGTTGCTGTTGCCGGTGGCCTGGTGGCAGCGCGATCGCTGGCGTTTGGGTCAACACCTGAGCGATCGTCTGGCCCTGTTGCCCATTTGGCTCGCCTCTGGCATCGGTTGCTATACCTTGGCCCATTTACTGCTGTTTCGGCTCCATTTACCCGGTCGCTACACCCAACACAGCATTCGGATGATGTTGCCGATCGCAGCGGCCTTGGTGTTGACGCTGCTGCTGGATCAACTCTTGGGTGCTGGTCGATCGCGGCCTGGCTTAACTGATCCAGTGATCAGCACCCAATTCACCAACCCCACAGCCAACGCCCCATCCCCCAGCCCAGACTCAACCCCAACCATGCCCTCAGGCGCTGGCCGAGGGTTCAAGCGCTTGTTAGCGGTGCTCTTGGCGATCGGGCTATTCAGCGGTGCAGTGCTCTATCCCCTCAGCCTGAAACGCTTCCCCAAGGCCAACTACGTGGCGGGAGAATCGCCGGGCCTGTACCAATTTTTTGCGACCCAGCCGGTGGATCTGCGGGTTGCGTCCTTGGCCAAAGAGGCCGATAATCTGCCCACCTTTGCCGGGCGATCGGTTCTGGTGGCCCGTGAATATGCCATTCCTTACCACTGGGGCTATTACCGCTTGTTTCGGCAACGGATGATGGATCTGCTGCAAGCGCTCTATAGCCCAAATCTGGCGGTGGTGTTGGCCTTCAATCGGCAATACAGCATTGATTTTTGGCTGCTCGATCGCGACACCTTCACGATCGATTACCTGAGCGCAAAGGAGCGGCGGGCTAACCGCTGGTTACGCCAATTTCAACCGGTGCAACAGGAGGCGCTCGATCGCCTCAATCGCGGCGAAAAGCCAGCCCTGAGAAGCTTTTTAGCCCCCGATCACCCCTGTCAGGCCTATCAACAACCGGATTTGGTGGTTCTCGATGCGAAATGCCTAGCCAAGGTGGCCACCGAGGCCAGCCGTTGATTAGCCCTCGGCCACCCGCCTGATTTCGCTGAGCACCGCTAGACATGAGCGATTTTGCCCCTTTGCCGTTGCCCCTAACCTTGCCATGTATGCCCTAAGACGATCGAGCTGGCTGCTGTCCCTGGTTTTGGTTCTGGCGATCGGGCTGGGCCTGGGGTTGCGGGTCACCAACTTGTCCCAGAAATTTCACTGGATTGATGAAATCCATAGCGCCATGCGGGTGGCCGGCGTGGGCAAGGAAACCGCCGTGGCTTGGGCCACTCGGGCCGCCAGCGATCGCCAGCCGGTGACCATGGCCGACCTGATGCAGTTCCAAGCCCTGCCCGCCAATCAAAATCTGTTGGAGGGCTTGCGAGCCACCACCGTGGCCCTGGCCACGGACAATCCCCAACATCCCCCCCTGTTCTATGGATTTGCCAGGGTGTTGGCCGGGTTTGGCGGCCGGGCGATCGATCAAATTCGCCTGACTGCTGCCCTGATCAGTTGGCTCACCTTTCCGGCCATGGTTTGGTTGGCCTGGGAACTCTTCCGCTCTTGGGCCGTGGCGCTGCTGGCGGTTTTGCTGCTGAGTCTGTCGCCGCTGCACTTGGTCTATGCCCAAGAAGCCCGGGAATATAGCCTAGTGGTGTTGTTGGTGTTGGTGTCCGGGGCCCTGTTGGTGCGGGTGCAGCGGGCCTGGCATGAGTCCCGCGCCTTTGACCCGGCGGGCCGACTGCGACGGGTGCAGCGGGGATGGCTGGCCTATGGCGGGGCGATCGCCCTGGGTTTGTATGCTCACCCCACCTTTGCGCTCACGATTTTTGGCCATGGGCTGTGGATGACTTGGCTGGAACGGTTTCGTTGGAATCGTCAAATGCGTGCTTGGGCGATCGCGGCGACGCTGGGTAGTGCGGCCTTTTTGCCCTGGTTGGTGGTTTATTTGATCCACTTTGACGGCATGGCTTGGGTGGGGCGCGATGTGGGTTGGCTGACGATCGGCCGGCGCTGGTTGATTGGCTTGGTGGGTTTGTTTGCGGATGTGCAGGGCCTGACGAGCGATCGGCTGGTGAATGTGGAAACGGGCCAAGACGAAGCCCAATTGGCAAGCTGGGTTTGGTGGGGCGTGCTGTTGCCAGTGGGGGGCTTGGTGGTTTGGAGTTTCCGAATTCTCTGCCAATTTGCCAATGAAGCGGCGAAATGTTTGGTGCTTTGTGGGTTGGCTGTGCCCTTTTTGGCCCTGGCAATTCCCGACTTGATTGATGGGGGGCAGCGATCGACCGTACCGCGTTTTTTGCTGGGCCCCTCGATCGGGGTAATTTTGGCAGTGGCCTACAGTTTGGCGGAATTTTGGGTCACGCCACGCGCTTCCCGTTCCCTGGCGGGGCAATATGGCCGGCGAGTGGGTCAAGTCGTTACCGTGCTGTTGGTGTCGGTTAGCCTTGCTTCCAGCATCGCCGTGGTACGAGCGGATACTTGGTGGAACAAATACAGCAGTTTTTACGATGGTCAGGTGGCCGCCGCCCTGGCCAACCGCCCTAACCAATGGGTGCTGACGGGGCCGGAAAAGGTGGGCCGGGCGATCGGCCTGGGCTATCGCACCGATCCCGCCGTGCAGTTTCTATTCGTGCGATCGCCCGCTGATTTGGCGGGCCAGCCCTTGGGCAATCGGGTTTGGCTTTATCGCCCCTCCCGCGAAATCCTGGAATCCTTACAGGGCCGGGGTTGGCAAATTGCCCCCACCGTTGAGCGAGGACAACTGCTAGAAGCCACCAAGGACTCCTAGGCCGGCCCGATCGCGGGGCTACCTGATTAACCCGATTTAGAAGCTGGCAAGGGGACTTGAACCCCTGACCTACTGATTACAAGTCAGTTGCTCTACCAACTGAGCTACGCCAGCGATTGGCCATCCTGGGGATGACGTTTGATACTTTAACCCACAACCGATCACGCTTCAAGGGTGGCGATGAAGTTTGATGAAGTTTGCGGAAACTGCCCCGATCGATCTTGCCAAGTCTTGCGCGTCAAGTGTTGCCCGTCCTCACTCAGCACTAGCTCAAGGCCAAATGTAATTGAGCCTAGTAGCGTGGCTGCCTTAATTCGCTGGGTTAAATTACATGGCTGTTATCGCCACCAAATCGTTAGGCAGCAAGATGCTCAAGCCCCTTGTTACTACGACTGGCTCCGCAACTTTGACCCAATGTATTAAGCCTGTCATGCTACTAGGGCGCGACCGATGGGCGATGGGATTCAATCAGGGCCTCAATAATTTCCTCAGCCTTCGCCTTGCTGCTGACCGCAATCCCCTTATCTTTGGCGAGGATTTTGAGCTTGGCCAACGCAACCACACTGTAAATTTTCCGCAGTTCGGCTTCCTGGGGATCAACAACTGGGGCTGGCGACTTGGCCGGCGGCTCGATCGTCAGGGTGATTTTTGATCCTTCGGTAACCACTTCGCAAAGGCGATGGATCGATCGCTCCAAAGACGCAACTATTTCCTGTGCGGCGCTGCTGGAGCTGGTTTCGCTTGTGGGGCTGGGTGGCTGCGCGATCGGGTTCCCAGTCTGGCTGAGGTTTGCCAACTGTTGGCTGAGATCGGTCATTTGGCTTTCTAGCTTGGCCAATGTTTGCGCTGAGTTGGCATCCTCCAAAGCATGGCGATCGGCAACGGTCACTCCCGCAAGAGACTGGGTTAGTTTTTGATCGAGGAGTTGCTCCAACCGTTGGGTTAATTGTTCTTCCAGGCGCTGGCCAAAAGTTGGATCGATGCCTGGTTCCACAACTGGCTGAGGGATTGGGTCGGGGTTGGCAATCGAGGCCGACGGGGGATCGCCTTCTAACAAAACCGCTAGCTCTTCTTGGGCTAATACCGCTTCCGCATCACTCAGGTCAAAAACCCAGGCCCACAGCATCCCAATGTCTAAATCATTGGCCACCACCACCCAATCAGCCCCGTGGATTACCTCATATTCCACTTCATCCCCAAGCTGATCGGTGCGGCGAACCAAAATCGGGATCAAATTGCTGTTGTGATTCTGCAAACTCCACCGCAGTTCCTCATAGCGATCGGGTGAAATTTCCGGTTGCGATCGCATCCCCACCAAACAGGTATGAACCTGACCATGGTTAACGGGTTGGATCTTCAGATTTTCGCGAATCAGGCGGCGACGTTCTTGATAATCGCTCATGGGTTAGGTTCAGCGTCAACACTAACTTTTTGAATCAAATCTTTGGCCAAATTCTCAAAGGCCGCCAGGGCATTTTCAACGGAATTGCGATCCTGAGATCCCAGATCCTCATCAAAATCAGCCGCGCAAAGAGGATAGCCTTTCGACTGGGATTTGGACAAAACATTTAACCGAGGAACCCAAGTTGCCTTGCGGAAAAGCGTTGTGCGATCGCCTCCTGGGAGCCGATCGAGCTTGGCGTTCAAATCATCCACCATCGCTTGATTAAAAGTCTTGGACTGGCGATCATACATACTGACGGCAATACCCACAATTGGCAGGGGTGTTTCTCGGAATTGCCCCACCTCTTCCACTTGGCTGAACACATATTCCAAGGCACGAATGGGATAGGGGGAAAGCTGCGTGGGAACCAGAACTCCTGCCGAAGCCATCAGGGAAATTCGGTTCACTTTCCCAAAGGAGGGCGGTGGGTCAACGAATACAAAATCATAGTCATGGTTTTTGAGTTTTTTGGCCAGGATTCGATCACTATCCACTAACTGAATGAGTTGATTTTCCATATTACTAAGCCGAATATGGGAAGGAATGACATCCAAAGTCACATTGCCCCAACGTTTGCTGATGGTGACGGAGGCGGCCGTGGTTTTGGGTTCCGTCAGCAGGTGGGTAATATCCTTGCGTCCCGCTTTTTCAATATCTTCCAGGGGATCAATTCCGAGGCCGGTGGTTAAATTCGCCTGAGCATCAATATCAATCAGCAAAACTCGCTTGCCCATTTGGCTTAGGGCAGCGGCTAAGTTGATGGTGAGTGTCGTTTTACCGACTCCACCTTTGTTATTAAAAACCGTGATAATCATAGACTCTCGCCGTTGAGGTTCTGGGTCTGAGGTTTGGCGATCGTGAATCGCCAACAGGCTCATCATTTTGGGATCGTGAGAAAGCCGCGCGATCGCCCGAATGAATTGGTGATGAACCTTTCGATGGCTATTGGCAAAGGCGGCCATGACCCGATCGCAATTGCGCTGCCACAGCAACGATCCCAGCAGCCGATAGTTATCGTAAAGATCGGCTCGCTCAAACTCCCACAGAATGTGGATTGCCCTACCATCGTTATAGAGCAACTTGAACTGATTGCCATTGGTTAATAGGCCCAACAAACTGCCTGATTCACGGAGATATTCCCGCAGTTGCCAGCTATTGTGGGCGATCGATTTGTGGGGCGCTTTGGCCTCAATGACCAAATAGTGGCTAGAGGGAGCCGCTTGCTGGGCCTTGACTAAAAAATCAACTCGTTTTCGCCCAAAGGGAACCTGTTGGGCCACATCGGCTTTGTCATAGCCGAGTAGCATCAGCAGCGGGGTCAAAACTCGATCTTCTAGGGCTTTTTCAGTGGTGCAGGTTTCCACCCGATCGAGCAGGGCTGTCCATTGTTGCTGAAACTCCTCGGGCGTGAGCATCATCGATCAAGAACTCATCGCGAACTGACGACATCAACAGAAAATAGAGAGCCGTTGGGCGGCCATAATTCTAGCAGTTATATTGCAGTTGTAAGCGCACCTGATTGGTGTGAGTCGCACCGGGATCAAGCCACAGCAATTGCTCGCCCGTGTTTAAGGCATTGCGCGGCCCTGTCCAGGGTTCCAGACAATAGAAAGGTTTACCCTTCAACGTCCAAAACACCAAGGTGCGGTAACTGGCATCAAACTCCAGGCTGAGGGTTTGTTGTTGCTGACGATCTGTGACCGTGGCCGACAGGCGATCAACCACAGGAAATCGCAGATCTAATTCATCTTGCTCAAAATCCAAAGTGCCATCAAACGCCCCAGTTGATTGGCGCTTTTGATCAAAATATTCAGTAACCGGAAGATCGATCGCCAGGGCCGATTTATCCGCCACGTTGAAGTAGGGATGCAACCCAGAAGAAAAGGGCATGGGGCGATCGCCCAAGTTGTGATGGTTTTGAATAATTTCTAACTGATTGCCCTGCAATCGATAGGTGAAATCCAATCGAAACTGAAAGGGATAAACGGCGAGGGTTGCGGGCGTGGCATCGAGGGTGAGGGTAATGCTCGCTGCGTCGCGCAAGTCGGAGCCAGTGACCATCCAAGGCAAATCGCGCGCAAAACCATGCTGCTTGAGAATGCCCGCTTCTCCACTGGGTAGCTGATAGCGATTGTCCGGCAAGTTCCCGCAAATGGGAAACAGAATGGGGATCCCGCCACGAATGCTGAGGTTGGGATCTTGATAGCGATCACGATCGAGATAAAGCAACTCTTGGCCCTGAATTGCCCAGCGGGTGATGATGCCGCCGCGATCGGGAACCACTTCCAAAACGGACTGGGCAGCCCCATCGGTCAAGCGAAAGACCGGCCACTGTTCAGCTAATTCTTCAACTTGAAACATGAGGTTCTGAATCCTGAATGAGTGGCAGATGCTAGAACGGGGCTGCCCTAGTTCATAGGGTCAAGGTTGCGGGATCAGTCGTTATCACAAGGGGCTTAAGCTCCTTGCTGCCTAACCGTTTGGCGGCGGCAACAGTCATTGGGCCTGACCTATCAAAATCCGCTTGCCGTGCGACTAGAACGGGGCTTGACCCGTGAAATTCCCCGGCGGTGAATAGCGACAAACTAAGGTATCGTTACCACCGCCCGAGGCCAGACCGCAGCCCACTTGCGTTGTGTTGCGCCAAACGATTTGGGTGTAGTGTCCCACATCGGCCCAGTTGCCGGTGGTGCTAACGTTGGGGAAAATTCCCTGCTTGAAAAACCGCTTTTCGGCTCCCCACAAATCCACCAGCGCTTTGGTGGAATAGGCCCCACTGGTTCCTCGGGCTAAATTTTCGCCCTGGCCGGTGTTTTGGGCATGGTTAAAGGCTCCGGTGGATGCCAACTGGTTTGCCCAGGCCTGGGCATCCCTGGCCAAGGAGTCTGACCAAGTGAGAGGAGCAACGCCCACCGCCGATCGATAGCTGTTGTGGGTGGTGAGGATGTCGTTCGTGAAGGTGCTGGTTCCGCCGCCGCTGGTTCCGCCGCTGTTGGTGGTAGTACCGGCCGCGCGGGCCACAGCATCGGGAGCAGCCCCCAAAAAGAAGGCAATTTCTTGACCGGCCGCATTGGTCACCAATGTGCCGGTGATGGAGCCGTCGCCGTCGGGATCAATGTCCACGCCCACGGTGCTCTGGATCGTTTGGCGAATGGTGGCGGCGGTGGCATTGGCCGGCAGGGTTAAACCCGGAGGCAAGATGCCGCTGCTGCCTTGCAGGAGGGTGACCAGGAAGCTGAGGGAATAGCTGGTGGCTTGGAAGCGCATATCGCTGGCATTCAGATTGTTGAGTTGCAGGCGATCGACCGTGGGATCAAAATCCAACACCACGTCCACATTGCTGAGACCGGTGGCATCACCCCGCAGGCTGAAGGTATCGGTTCCTGCACCGCCGATCAGCACATCGCTGCCCAAATCGCCGCTCAGGAAATCATTGCCTGCCCCGCCTAAGAGCAGATCAGAATCGCGCCCTCCCACTAGCGTATCGTTGCCGTCGCCACCTGCAACCCAATCGTTACCCAAGTTCCCAGCCACGAGGTCATCCCCCAGCCCGCCATCGAGGTCGTCTTGGTCGCGACCGCCCAACAGGCTGTCGTTTCCACCGTTGCCCCGCAGCCGATCGTTGCCCAAGTTGCCATAGATAAAGTCGCCCCCTTCGGAACCTTGAACGCTGTCTGCACCTTCCAGGGCCCGCAATCCTTGGGGGGCGGTGGCGAGCAAGTTGGCCGGAACGGTGTAGTTATCGTTACCGGTACTCAGATCAAAAAATCCTTCGGGAGAAAGACCAGCCATAGCTAAGGACACCAGGGGAATGGAGGATTGGGATTGGGGCGATCGAGTCGGTGTGGGTGCTTGAGCCAAATCAACCCAGCCATGAACCCAGAGATCGACCCAGTGATCGACCTAACCCCAAGGCCAACATACCCAGGAAATCCCCAAGAATCAGGTTAGGAACGCACATCGATCGACCCGTCGGGCCAAAAAACCACTCGAAACTGAGCCAAGGGAGCCAGTTGCACCTTGCCGTTGTCGCCTTTGATGGCGCTGGCGGCCGGGTTCAGCAATGGGCCCAGGGGGAAGGGTTTTTGGGCCGCATTGCGATTGGCGGGATCCGCGTCTACGGCGATGCCAACAGCGTTGGTGCGCACGTCATACATCAGGGGCATACTGGGCGCAGATTTGCCCTGCCAGGCGGTTCGCAAGCTCTTTTCGAGCTGGGCGCGGGCAGTTTCACGGGCGATCGCGTCGCTGAGGCTGGGATTCTGAATTCGGTTAACAGCGGCATTGCTGGCGTTCACCGATTCCATGGGGATCACTTGCACCCCCTGGGCAGCACTGAAGGAGACCTGGAAAGTGGCTAGGGGTTCCCCGGTATTAGCCCGATCGAGGGGCTTAAACAGCAATTTGGGCAACGGGGTACGGGCGATCGCCTCTTGGGCCATGGCGTTTTCCGGCAAATAGCCCACGATCGAGCCATCCTCGCCCACACTCACCCGGTAGTTCAGGGTCAGGGCCAAATTCTGGCGATCGGTCCAAGCCTGATCCAACTGACCGAGGAGATATCGCTCCAAGGCCGCCAACTGTTTGGGATCCGTCACCGGCTTGGCGGGAGTCAACAGCGTATCGGCTCCTTCTCCGGCCAAGGGCGAGGGCACTGAAACCGATGAGGGGGGAATGGCTGCACTCGTGCTGGTTGGGGATGCCGCCGGGAGCGATCGGGTTTGGGTTTGGGGTTTGGCGGGACTGGGTGCGGTGGCCGGTGAGGGCGAGGGCAAGGCCGACTGATTTTGAGGCGTGGGTGTGGGCGTGGGCCGCAACAGATCCTTGGGTTGTTGCACCTTGGGCACGGGCAGCATGAACAACAACCCCGCCGCCACGGCCAACCCGGAAGCGCCCAAGGCCACGGGAGCCGCCCGCTGCACCAGCGGTTCCGCCTGCACCAGGTCATGGCGAGACACCGGAGAGAACACCTGCTGGATGTCAGGCAAGGTTTTGGGATCGCCGTAGAACTGGTCGATCGTTTCCACCAAGTCAAACAGTTGCAGCGGGGTCAGCAATAGCTCGATCGGCTGCGGCGGGCCATCGCCGGGCCCCTCCGGATTCGGCGGCGGCATCACCAACAATCGATGTTTGCCTCCATCGGCTGACACAACCGCCACATTGGGCTGACTGGGATCGATCGCTGTGGGTAACTGGGGCGATTGAATGCCGCTGAAGCAACCCTGGGCGTATTGACTCACCACCTGGGCAAACCGCTCAAAAAAGCTGCGATCGCACAAAAATCCCTGGCCATGGGCAGGAAACTGACAATTCACCGTCAACAGCACCGATAAAGTCGGTCTTGCTTCCCCCACCTCTGCCAATGAATCCATGCCCTCCAGGGTCAGGACACAATTGGGCAAGCTGTACTGTCGTTGAATTGTCACGCCACTTCTCCGTCAAACAAACTAATCCAAAAGCGTTCCAGCCCCGCCGTTGACGAACAGTACAGTAACTGTTCCAGCAAGCGGAGGGCCAGGGTATTCAGGGCCTCGTCGGTGTTGTAAACCGTCACGGCCGATCGGCGTGGATTCATCCGGGCCCGGAAGTGGGCCCGGAACCGCTCCAGATAATCCGCCAGCCGAAAATGGTGCTCGAAGGATAGATCCTGCTCCTCCAGCCGCTCGCAAGCCAGAAGTAATTGCCGAATCAGCACCGTCAGTCGCTTGGCCAAATAAACCACAATCGTGGTCAGGGCCTTGGCCTCATTCAAGCTCAGGGGCCGCCGTTGCACCGCCCGCCGCAAAGGATTCGTGGCTCGCAGTCGCCACAGGTTAACCTTTGTGCCAACCACGCTCGTGATTCCCAGCTCTTGGGCACAGTAAAGAATCGCCTCAGACCCGCTGAGATCGAGGGCTTCGATCGCCAGGAGCATCAAGTCCAGTTGTTGGCGGGCCCGCCGGGGACATTCACCATCTTTCACGGGCGGGTTGGGCAACCGCTCCAAAATCGGCGGGATCTCCGGTGAATCTGCGGGAACAGGCGATCGATCGGCAAACATTGCACTCGAAGAAGTCATCGGCACAGAATCACATCAGCAATTCAATGAAACCATTGATTAGAAAATCATTTCGATCCATCGGTCAATCCGTCCAATTGTCCTTGCGGGGGCTGGGGGTCAATCCCGCCCAAACGAAGACCCCAGGGATCTGGGGCGATCAGGGAGGATCAGGCAGCCTGTGCCACTTGGGAGATCGGACTCTGAACAATCCTGCAATCATCCCGTAAGCACCACCCCCCGGACGATCGGTTGCGAAATTCAGCCCTGCAATTCAGCGATACTGATTTCGCGCTGAATTTCACACTGAACTTCGCCATGATTCCGCCGAACGATCCCCACCAGTTTAAGCAGTTTTAGGCAATCTCCTGGAGAAAACTCAGATGACCACACCCCAATCCCAGCCGACGGATTTGCATCGTCTGGTTCGTGCTATTCCTGATTTTCCACAGCCCGGAATTGTTTTCCGAGATATTACAACCCTTCTGCGCGATCGGGATGGTTTGCAACAGGCCGTGGATCACCTACACGATCGTTGTCATGATCTGCGCCCGGATTTTGTGGCCGGCATCGAAGCGCGCGGGTTTCTGTTCGGCCCGGCCTTGGCGTTGGCCTTGGGTGTGGGCTTTGTGCCCCTGCGCAAACCGGGCAAACTTCCCGCCGCCACCCATGGTGTGGAATATGACTTGGAATATGGGCGCGATCGCCTGGAAATTCACCAAGATGCGATCAGCCCCGGTTCACGGGTGTTGGTGGTGGATGACGTAATCGCTACCGGGGGCACTGCCGCCGCCGCTGGGCAACTGATCCATCAAATCGAAGCAACCCTAGTGGGCTATGGCTTTTTGATTGAACTCCAAGACCTGAAGGGGCGCGATCGCCTGCCCGATGTGCCGGTTCGATCGGTGCTGGTTTATTGATCAGCAAATTGACCGGCTCCTCACCCCTTTGACTGGGCCCTGAATCAGCGCTGGTTCGTTAAGCGGGAGATTAGGAACTAAAGATTGGTCTATTGAGCAAGGATGTTGATTGGGTGTGACCAGTTGGGATGGACTCCGATTGGTAACTCTTAACCATTCTTAGCAACTTGATCGAGATGCGTATTGGCAACCTTATTTTCTTGACTTGCTTTGGAATGGTCCATTCATTGCGATTTTTTTCGCAACCTCATTCTGTTTGATTCATCCGAGCATGTGATGTGTGATCGAAATCAACGATCAAAGAGATCAATCTCAGATCCCCATCGCAAGGTGTGATCAAGATCAATCATCGAAGCTTTCAGCAGAGCTTCATCAACTCCTTAAGAACCATCTGCACAACTTTATCCAGTCTTTACCTAATCGCCCTGGCCCTTCCCATAGGATTACATCAGTAGCAGGTTAAGTCAGCCCAGTGCGCCCAAAACCCTGATGGCTGACCAGCGCAAAAACAAGCGCGTCCTAGCTGGGTGCTCCTTAAAAACAAGCCCAAAATTTTTAGCCCAAGTTAGCTCAAGACTGTTGGAGTCGAAAACATGGTTGGACTTTTCCCCAAACTGGTCGTAAGCGCCTCAATGGCCGCTGGCGTGGGGTTGTTTGCCGGAGCACCAGCCCTCGCCGCTAGCCTCCAAGGTGCCAGCACCACCGGCAATATTCTGGTGTATTGCTCGAACGGCACCAACACCTTTCTGTGCGATAACAGCAACCTCGGCACTGCCCTGCAAGGGGATTTGACCGCGCCGGGTGGCAACGTCGAGCTATTCGCAGACAGCGAAACTGCACCCGGTCTAGCCAAGTTCCTGAGCGGTACCTACAGCACCCTCACTGGCACTCTGAATGGTCAAGCCATTGAGTTCCGCAGCCTGGTTAAGTCCGACTGGACAGCCCAATTTACCCAAGCTTGGCTGACGGATGTGGCTGCCCAAAACGGCATTAGCAGCATTTTGACCGGTAATTTTCTGTCAGAAGCGGTTGGTTATTTCACCTCCAACACGACGGAAGCCAATGCCGCTTTGGCCAGACTGAGTGACCCGAACGTCGCCTTCGTGAACCAAGACCTGGTAAGCGGGATGATTTCGGTGGGTCTAGCGGGTCACATGGACGTGACCAGTATTGTGTCGGGGCTGATTGCCACCAGCAAAACCCTGACGAATATTCAAAAAACTCAGTACAGCAACGTCATCAAAGCCCTGGGAACCCAAGGGGTGAAGCTGCAAGCCAGCGAGCTGGTGAAGGTGCTTTACGATGGCCAAGAAACTGTCCGCTACGGTGGTCAGGGGATCGCTTCTGGTCAGGTGGAAGCGGGTGATGGAAAGTCCCACAACGGAACCTACTTGGTGCAGTTCCAAGGCAAGTTGCCGGAACCGCCGGCCGCTACGCCGGAACCGTCGCTGATGGTTGGTTTGGCTGCGGTGGGTAGCTGGGTGGCGCTGAAGCGTCGCCAAAACCGCGCCTAATTCGCCTCAGAAAGTCGCTCTTGAAAATTGAGCTGAAAAATGGGGGGTGATGCCAAGTTCATGGCATCACCCCCCATTCGTTTTGGGACTTGTTTTGAGTCTGATTTTGATTCTCTGGGATCAGCGATCGGGTCTGGGATCGCTGATTTTGACTGTAGTTGGCAATCTGAATTGAGTATTGACATCCTCCCCAGCCTAAAGAGGATTGAGCAGTCAGTACTGACCAAACTGACCAATCTTGACCAGTACTGACTAATATTGAATCTGCCCAGTTGACGATCGCTAAACTTCGCTCCAACCCGTGGGGGAAGGGAGAGGAACCTGTTCGCCGGGGCGCGATCGAGATACTTGCTGCATACTGGCCGAAAGCCACAGAAACAGCTCTTGGAAGCTGAGACCTTTGAGCTTCAGGGGCGATCGCACCGTGAGGGATCCCAGCCGCTCCATGTCTGCACCTTCAACACCCACAGCAAAAAAGGCGAGTGCTTTACGGGCTTCTTCATCGCGAATTCGGGTGGCGGCGGCTCCGAGCACTTCCGCATCATCACTGGGCGCACCGTCAGTAATTAAGAAAATCCAAGGACGGTAGTAAGCCACGCCATTGCTGCGATACTGGGCTTTACGATCGCGCAGCAAATCCAAGGCCGCATGGATTGCAGCTCCCATGTAGGTCATGCCGCCGGCTCGGAGCCGAGGCGCTTCAAAACTATCGGCCGTCACAAAGTCTTGAAGCACTTCCACCCGATCGGCAAAGGTTGCGATCGCCACTTCCACCCGTTTCGCTGCTAGGGAGTCGCCGTTGAGATCAGCCTGGAAAGCTTGCAAGCCAGCTTCCAGAGCGGTTAAAGGCGCGCCCTGCATGGAGGTTGAGACATCCAGCAGCAGCACGCAAGGGCAGCGCGGCTCTGGGTTTTCTGCGAAGGCGATCGCCTCTTCAAAGTCAAAATTTCCAGACACCATTAAAACTTCTAGACACGACGGAAGCGACGAAAATGACTCGGCTAGACTAGGACTCAACCTGAGGATGATCAACCGCTGACTCCCTGCGGACTGCCAGAGCTGACCACAGCTCTAGTTTTCCAAGCAAGACGAGGTTAGAGTGCATCCCAAGGCCTGATCCGCATCATTTGTTTGAGGAGTGGGGTCATAACCCAAGCCAATAACTTCAGTTATCAACTGCTCCCCACGCACCATTGAGTTTCCCAGACCCGGCTTTTGGGTGTTACTTTCCCCTAGACCCGGTTTGGGGTGATGGGTTCCACTGGCCACAATCAACTAACTCAATTAGACAACATCAATCCAGTTAGAAAACAGTCAGCCAGCGCCAGTGACTCCTCCGACCCGATCGCCCTGTTCGATCGCCCTGGTTAATCCAGGCCTCGATCGGGAACCCCGATCGCCACACCCGATCACCACGATTGAGATTTCCTAAGATTGAGATTTCCGAAGGTTGATACCCCAAAGGTTTGATTCACTGCACTGGTTGATTGAGTTGATAGGCAGTTTGGATATCCGGTGGGGATCGCTACGATCGGGATCAAGTCTATTTTCCCTTGAACCTTGGGCAGTGCCAGGGCCGGTTCCGGCTCCCTGCCCATGCCCGATCGTCCCCTTGGCCCCCACGGCCGTTCGGCCTCTCACCTGATTTCTTTACCCACCGCCGCCCCTATGACCTCTACCGGACAACCGCTCTCGAATTACACGGAATCATTTGACATTCAGGGAAACTACTGCCCGATTACCGTTCACGTGGAGGACGATCGCACCGGGATGGCCCCCGACACGTTGCGGCGTGCCTTTGCCGACAACCTGTACTACATCCAAGGCAAAAACGAACTCACCGCCACGCCCTTTGACTACTACATGGCGCTGGCCTACACGGTGCGCGATCGCCTGTTACACCGCTGGATCGCCAGCAACACCACCTACATGCAACAGGACGTGAAAACGGTCTGTTACCTGTCAGCGGAATTTTTGCTGGGGCGACAGTTGGGCAAGACCATGCTCAACCTGGGGATGTACGAAAAAGCCAAGCAGGTGGTTACGGAAGCTGGCTTAGACTTCAATCACCTGTTGGAATTGGAGCCAGAACCGGGGCTTGGCAACGGCGGTTTGGGTCGGCTGGCGGCTTGCTTTTTGGACTCGCTAGCCACCTTAGAGATTCCGGCGATCGGCTACGGCATCCGCTACGAATTTGGCATCTTTGATCAGCGGATCGAAGATGGGGCCCAGGTGGAGCGGCCCGATAAATGGCTGCGGTTCGGCAATCCCTGGGAAATTCGTCACCCGGAATTGACCGTGGAAGTGGGCTTTGGGGGACACACGGAACAGTACGTGGACGAGCATGGCCATGGTCGTTGTCGCTGGGTTCCAGCCCGACGCATTTTGGGCACGCCCCACGATGTGCCGATCGCGGGGTACAACAACAACACCGTCAGCACCCTGCGCCTGTGGAAAGCCAGCGCCAGTGAAGAGTTTAATTTCCAGGTGTTCGATCGGGGTGACTACACCGGAGCCGTGGCCGACCAAATCTTGTCGGAAAACATCTCCAAGGTGCTTTACCCCAACGACAACACGGCCCAAGGAAAGCAACTGCGCTTTGAGCAGCAATACTTCTTCGTGAGCTGCTCCCTGCAAGACGCAATCAACCGCTACCGGCGCGATCGGCGGCGGGGACTGGAATACCTGCACGAAAGCATCGCCATTCAGCTCAACGACACCCACCCCGCGATCGCCGTGGCCGAACTAATGCGGTTACTGATCGATCGCTACGATCTGGGTTGGAACCGCGCTTGGCACGTCACCCGCCAATGTTTGGCCTACACCAATCACACCCTGTTGATGGAAGCCCTGGAACGTTGGCCCGTCAACCTGTTCGAGCGGCTCTTGCCCCGCCACTTGGAAATCATCTACGAAATCAACCAGCGCTTCTTGGACGAAGTGCGGCTGCAATATCCCCACGACGAAGCCCGCGCCGGTCGGATGTCGTTGATTCAAGAAAATCCAGAGCGGATGGTGCGGATGGCCCATCTGGCCTGCGTTGGCAGCCATGCGATCAATGGGGTTGCGGCCTTGCACACGGACTTGCTGCAAAAGCACGTCCTCAACGACTTCTATACCTTCTGGCCCGAAAAGTTCCAGAACAAAACCAATGGCGTAACGCCCCGCCGTTGGCTGCTGTTGGCCAATCCTCGGCTGTCCAAGCTGTTTACGGAAAAAATTGGGGACGATCGCTGGGTCAAGGATCTGGAGTTGTTGCAATCTCTGGAGCCGTTGGCGAATGATCCCGAATTCCGACACCGCTGGGCCGAAATCAAACAGGCCAACAAGCGGGAACTGGCGGACTATCTGTTGCTGTACAACGATTTGGAAGTGGATCCCCGAGCCATTTTCGATATCCAAGTGAAGCGAATTCACGAATACAAGCGGCAACTGCTGGACATTTTGTATGTGATCTCGCTCTACCAACAGCTCAAGCAAAATCCCAGCATGGATTTGCATCCTCGGGTGTTTATCTTTGCGGGCAAGGCGGCCCCTGGCTATTACTTGGCCAAGCTGATCATCCGATTGATCAACGGTGTGGCGGAGGTGGTGAACAACGACACCTCGATCGCCCGGCGGTTGCAGGTGGCCTTTGTGGCCAACTACTCCGTATCCTTGGGCCAGCGCATCTATCCGGCGGCGGATTTGTCGGAGCAAATTTCCACGGCAGGCAAGGAAGCGTCTGGTACGGGAAATATGAAGTTTGCGCTCAACGGGGCCCTAACGATCGGGACGTTGGATGGGGCAAACATCGAAATTCGCGAAGCCGTGGGGCCCGACAACTTCTTCCTGTTTGGACTCACGGAAGCGGAAGTGGTGGCCCTCAAGGCCGAAGGCTACGATCCCATGGGCTACTACTACGGTGATCCGGAAATTCAAGGGGTCTTGAATGCGATCGCTGAGGGACAATTCAGCCGGGGCGATCGGGAGCTGTTCCGCCCCCTGCTGGATGCCCTGCTCTATCGGGATGAGTACATGGTCTTGGCGGACTACCGTGCCTATGCTGAAGCCCAAAGCAAGGTCGATCAGGCCTATCGTGATCGGGAATGGTGGACAAAATCCTCAATTCTCAATTCCGTGCGGATGGGTCGCTTCTCCAGCGATCGCACCATTCGGGAATATTGCCGCGATATTTGGCATGTGTCGCCCGTGCCCGTGTCCCTGGAGACCTATTCCCAATCCAATGCCGGTCTGAAAGTCAGCAACAATGCCTAGCTGATCCCACTGATCTCTTGAAGATATTCCCTATCCCAACACCGCCCGATCGCAAGATTTGGCGGTGTTTTGTCGTTTTATGCCTATGGGAATAGAATCCAAATTTGAAACCAAAGGTTTAAACAAAGTTCAAATAGAACAAGAAATATTCATAGAGAAAATCAGTATGATCTCCTAATGATCTCCTATTAATTGTTCATTAAAATAATCAACATTCATGGTTTTCATCAAATACAGTCAGTTCAAGCCCTTTCAGCACATCAATCCAAACATCGATCCAATTCGATCCATATCTGACTTGTAGCATTAATTACATCGTCTGAACATTATCAAGACCTGCCTTGTAGCATTAATTACACTGCTCATCACCTATTCTGCACTCTCTTTCCTAAAAACGAGGCTCGGTCATTGGATATTAATTCGCACTGTTCTCAGGAATCAGTTATGGTTACTAATAATAATGCTGCCAATAATGCTGCTGCGTTTAATATCAACGCAAATGCATTTCATGATCTCCAAAATGCCAACAGTCTGGGTGGAAAAGCAGAGGGAGATGATAAAACCTTTGATGCTTGGTTGGGCGATTGGGAATATGCGATCGATCGGACAGCCATCGTGGCCATTACCGATCACAAGGGTCAGATCATTTATGCCAATGACTATTTTTGCAAGCTTTCAAAATATGAACTCTCGGAACTGATGGGGCAGAATCATCGAATTCTGAACTCTGGCCATCACTCTGCGGAATTTTTCACGGAACTGTGGCAAACCATTTCACGGGGGAAAATCTGGCGCGGCGAAATTAAAAATCGTGCCAAGGATGGATCTGAATATTGGGTTTACACCATCATTGTGCCAATTGTGAGTCAACGAGGAAAACCCGTGCGCTATTTGTCAGTGCGCACGGACATTACCGATCGCAAGCGCATTGAAGAGGCCCTGCAAGCGTCAGAACTGGCCCTGCGGCAACGGAACGAGGAGCTACAAAAAGCCCTGGCGGATTTGAAGGCGGCCCAGGCGCAAATTGTGCAACAGGAAAAAATGTCGAGCCTGGGGCAAATGGTGGCGGGCGTTGCCCACGAAATTAATAACCCCTTGAATTTCATTGCGGCGAATATCAGTCCCGCCCAGACCTACACGAAAGAACTGGTGCAGTTGGTGGAGCTATATCGCAAAAGCTATCCCCAGCCAACACCGGAAATTGCTGCCAAAATTGAAGAAATTGATTTGGATTTCATGGAATCCGACCTCTTGGATATTTTGAATTCCATGAAGTTGGGCACTCACCGGATTTGTGGAATCGTGAAGTCGTTGCGCACGTTTTCACGCTTGGATGAAGCAGAGTTGAAATTAGCAAATCTGCATGATGGCTTAGACAGTGCGCTGACCATTTTGGGGCATCGTTTGAAAGCCCACGACGATCGCCCTGAAATTCAAGTCTTGCGGCAATATGGTTCGCTGCCCAATGTGATGTGCTATTCGGGCAATATGAACCAGGTGTTTATGAATATTTTGGTGAATGCGGTTGATGCGATCGAGGACTATCACCAGCAGCTCAAGCGGGGATTGATGCACCCTCGTTCCGGCAATGCAATTCCCTACAGTATTCAGGTCAGCACGCGCCTATGTGATCAAAATTGGGTTGAGGTGCAAATCACGGACAGTGGTTTGGGCATGAATTCCAAAACGATGGAGCATATTTTTGATCCCTTTTTCACCACCAAGCCGATCGGGAAAGGCACGGGTTTAGGCCTTTCCGTCAGCTATCAAATCATTGTCGATCGCCATCAGGGCGAACTGATTTGCACCTCTGAACCCGGCGAGGGCAGCACTTTCCTCATTCGCATTCCCGTAACACCGCCCCCAGGCTCATTCACGTCCTAAGGCGCTGTTTTGTGCTTACCACCACCAGCGCAATCCTTGGGCTTTCATATGTTCACGCACCAAGGAAAACCGATTTTGGGGCACAATTTCGGCCGCAATTAAACTCTTGGGTTGCCGGTGCAACCAACCGGCGATCGAACCAGCAGCGGCCCCCGAACTCCATTCGCTGTAGTGAATGCGGGTGACCCCGTTCACAATGTGGGAAACGGCGATCGCCTTGCCACCAATCAACAGATTATCCACGCCCCGAGGAATCAGCGCCTCGATCGGGACAGCCACCGGGCGCACATGAGCAATATCCGCGCTGGCGTTGGTGGCCTCGCCGGGGTCTTCCCAGTTGCGATAGGCACAGCCCTGGATATCGATGTCGTAATGCACCATGGAGATTGAGGTGGCGGAAAAGTCGCGCATATTCTCAATGCCCCGATGCACGTCGTTTTCCCGAATCATGAAGGCATTTTGGCGATAGGCACTGCGGCCCAAAATGCGTCGCCCCTCGCGGATATAGGGCATCAGGCTCAAGCCCGATCGCGTCCCCATCGGCGTGTTGGGCCCCGCCAAGTGCATCAGGGGAAATTCTTTTGTGGCCAGGGTTTTCAGCACCCATTCTGAAAAAATGAGCGCCCGCTCCTCGCCGTGGTGCAAGGCTTCCGTGGAAACGCCGCCCATCCAGTTGCGGTACTGATCCGTATCCATCAGCCGATCGCCCGTCAGGATCAAAGGCGGGTTCATCAGGTTCCAGTTATTGCCATAGCCCCAATTGATCATGGCCATGTCCCCGGGGCTGGGCTTGCCGGTAATTCGGTTATCCAGCCGCATACTCACGATCCGCCGATATTTGAAAAAGCTGCGATCGAGAAAGGGCGGAAAACCCCAGAGGGAAAAGGTGCGTTGGTGTTCGTGCTTGGGGAAAGTGGGTTGCAGTCGGCCCAGTTGCTTCAGGCTGCGACCCTCATCATTGGCGATCGCCACCACAAAGGGGAACGTAAAAGCCTGGGTGCATTGGGGATTGTCCCAATTGGCCGCATTCGGCTCACCCAAGGTGCGGCGCGATTCCGATCCCAACCGGTGCGGCACACGGGCCCAGGCCACCAGCTCACCGGTATCCGTGGCATCAATTACCGTGAACCGCTTGCCCGGCACTGGTTCTAGGCGAATGGGTGTTTTCCGAAACGTGTCATCGCTGTTCCAGGAATACCAAGCCGGCAGTTCCTGAGACAAGCGACCCGAGGGCACATAGTCCGCCCGAGGTGTGCGCCGCACTGCGTAGATCGCCGTAATATTGTGGCCCGTTGCATCAAAAGCTGCGCCCTTGAAGGCTGTGGCACTGCTCCAGCGGCTACCGGGAGCCAATTGGGCGGCCGCGGCCAACGCCTCTCGCGCGGCCACATCGCCGGCCGAAGCGGGAAAGCATAGGGAACCAACCCAGCAGCTATCCACCTCGCGCACGGTTTTGATCGGCTGGTTGCGATCGGCCCAGCGTGGAATCTTGACCGGTTGGCGATAGATGCGCGATTTAAAGGCTTTCCAGCTTTCCGAGAGGTTGCCGGCCAAAATCATGTCCGCCGACTCATCGATCGCCGACACGCCTTGGGTGCTAATTTGCCCTCCAATCCAGGGCGACACCTCAATCACGCAGGTTCGTGCGCCCGACTGCATGGCATGAACGGCGGCCCCCACGCCCCCCAAGGATCCGCCCACCACTACCACTTCGCATTGCCAAACCTCTTGGGCCTGGGGCAGGGGCGACAATACGGGCCGGCCATTGCTGCCAAAGGAAGCCGTGATCCGGAGTTCGTTGGCCAAGTCCTTGGCGGGGCCCGGGGTGACGCTGAGGGGTTGCAGATCGTTCGGCGGTGGCAACTGTGAGTTGATGGCATCGGGGCGATCGAACGCAGCCAGGGTTGCGCCCGCCACAACAACCCCCAGTCCCAGGGTCACTTGTCCAAACCGTTGCCACAACCCAATCAGTCGCTGCATGTTGCCGTCTTATCCTTGGTTGCCGAAAGGCGAGGGGAATGGAAAAGGGTGCGATCGCCCGCGAAAATCACAGAAATTACGGAAATTAATGCTGACTGGCGATGCGCTCGTACTAGGCTAGCGCTGAAAGAGGACGATCCCACCGCGATCGAAGGCGATTTTGTAGGCCGGATTCGATCGCAATTCCCGATCCAATGATTGAGCAAACTCATGGGTGCTGCCCCAGCCCGGATGTTTCAGGTTCAGCAACACCCAATCGTATTCGGCCCAGTTGGGCGGCGGCGCGGTGGCGATCGTTTGGCGCAGCATAGTGCGGTGGCTGAGGTGGGGCCCCAAATCAGCGGTGGTGAGGATGCCGCCTCGTTGATTGGCGGGGATCGATCGCTCCTGGGTTTGGATTAAGGCGATCGCCGCGCGACTGTCCGCCCAAGTGTCCAGTTCCGCCAAATAAATGGAGCCAAAATAGCCGAATTTGGCCAGGGCTAAAAAGCCAATCAGTGACCAAACCCAAATGGCCCGTCCGCTGGCGATCCAACTACGGAGCCGATCGCCCATTGATCCCAGGCGATCGAGCCAATCCCAGCGTCCCTGCGCCAAGCTATCGATCGCCGCCACCAGCAAAAACGGCAAAATCGGCAGGGAATATTGATGCACCAAATCCCGCTGCTCGGCCACCGTGGACAGGGCATTCAACCCGATCGCCGGAGCCGCCGCCGCCCAGGCCCGCAGCCGGCCGCCCCCGAACCAAGGCAGCAACGGCCCCAAGATCAGCAGCAAATAGATCAGCGTATCCCCTGAGAACAGCTTCCCCAGCACCAGTTGTGGCTTCAGGAACAGATTCAACGCCGCCTCGGAAACACTGGAACCCAAGTAGGCATAGCGCCCGATCGCATCGTGGCTCAGGCCATGATTAAAAGCGGGGATCACGGCCTGGTTCACCACCACAAACCAACCAACCCCCATCCCCAGCGCCACCAGCCCGGGCCACCGTTTGCGATCAAGCAACAACAACCAAGCGCCCATGGCTGCCACCGTAATCGACAGCACCGCCTTGCAGCCCATCACCCAGACCAGCACCAGCGCCAGGGCGATCGGCCGGTTGGCTCGCCCCAGCCAAATCGCCCCCAGCAGCCCTGCGATCCCCATCACCTCCGGGTGGAAGTCAAACAAATTGACGTTGAACACCACGGGATAGAGCAAATAGGCCCAGGCGATCGCCAGGGATTGGCCCGGATTCAGCCCCGCCTGTTTCGCTAGCGCCCAGGCCGGGATCGCCCCCGCCGCCAGCCCGATCGCCTGCACCAAAAACAGCCAGTAAATACTCGGAAAAATGGCGTAGAGCAGCCCCACCCCAAAGAAGCTGTAGGCCGCATGGTTGCCCATGTGGTGCATGTCCGACACGGTGGAAAACGGCGTTTCGCCGCGCCCCATCAGGTAGGCCACTTGGTCATAAATTGCCAAATCAAAGGCCGTTGATTGCAGCAGCTCATGGCGCACCACACTGCAAACCAACAGCACGATCGCCCAAATGCCCACCGACCACCAGAGCGATCGGGGGATCGATCGAAACCAGCCGGCAATCTCTGTGGTGGCGATCCAGTTAGAGATCCAGGTTATAGATGTCCAGCGGGGCGATCGCATCTCGGGTTCCTGCGGCACAAATCGCCAACAGCCTACCACCGCCCGGCCCGTCCGCAGGGGGCAATGGCTAGAATCGATCGAGCCGCCGCCCCATTCCTCAGCCGCTCCCGCCCATGAACTATCAACAATGGCGCGATCAACTCTTTGGCCAGCCGGAACAAGCCGATCCCGTTTGTGCTGAGATGAGTCCCGAGTTTGATCGACTGCCACGAGATCGCGCTTTTGATTACATTGATCAGGTTTTGGTGGATGCGGAAATTCACCAGCGATTTTCCCGCAATCAAATTGGCTTCGGCTTGAACTACATTTTTTCTAATAGCTGTAGCGATCTGCCCTTTTGCTATTTGCGCTGCCCAGAATCTCGCATCATTAAGGGCATTCAAAACCTCAACTATCTCTATCAAAACTATTTTGATCGATACTGTTTTGCGTCGAGTCAGTCGATCCAAGAAATTGGGGCAATTCAAGCGGGCGATCGCCTAGAGTTTCTGTGCTATATGTTCTGGGATTTGTTTGTGGTTTACCCTGGCAGTGCTTCTTCATCGGTGATTGCAGCCAGCTTGGAGGTGATGAGTGCCGCTCTCGATCGCAAAAATGGCAACGCGATCGTCTCGGCAATTCATGGATTAGGTCATTGGGCATTACATGATCAGCAAGCCGTCGCCATTTTGGAGCAATGGTTAATGAGTCCCGGCACGCAAAATTCCGTGATTCGCAACTATGCCCTCCAGGCCAAAACAGGCTACATTCAGTAATTGAAAGTTGTCTATGATGACTCATCAACTAATCTTCATTACTTTCCCAAGATAGTTACGATATGCTGGGAAAAATTGCGCGATTGTTCCACAATCATGATTGCTGCTCCCCAATTCCTTAGCCCTGACGAGTATTTGGCTCTTGAAGCCCAAAGCGATATTCGGCATGAATACCTCGATGGGCAAGCCTATGCCATGGCCGGTGGCACAGATGCGCATACGACGATCGCGCTAAATTTGGCGAGCGAACTGCGATCACACCTGAGAGGAACTGGTTGCCGTGTCTTTATGTCGGATATGAAGGTGCAGATTAATCAGGGCACGAAGTTTTTTTATCCCGATGTGATGGTGACTTGTGATCCGGGCGATCGCAATCAGCCGCTTTATAAATCAGCCCCTTGTTTGATTGTGGAAGTGTTATCAAATTCTACGGAAGCATTCGATCGGGGACGCAAGTTTGCCGCCTATCGCCATCTTGAGAGCCTGCGAGAATACGTTTTAATTTCTGCTCAACAGCCCCAAGTGGATATTTTTCGGCGCTCCGCAGCGGGTCAATGGGTATTAGAAAGTTACGAAGGCATCGATGCGAAATTGGTTTTGGAAACTGTAAATTATCAAGCTGGGTTCGATCACCTTTATGAAGATGTGATTTTTGATCAGATTCCTCCGGAACTACTTGAAATTTAAAAAATTTCAGTTCCTCTCTCTGGCGATTGATTCCAGAGTTGGAAATTTTCAGAGGCTAGTGAATGACTAGGCCAGCATTTTGAACTAAATAGAATTTCAGCTAAGAAAACCTAAAAATCAGCTCTGCCTTGAACTAAATAATTAATTTTGAATTAATCAAAGTGTTATTCAACATACAAAAACCTTAATTTTTAGTATGAAGACATTATTGAATTAGTGTTCAATGAACCTGACATTGAGGCTTGGTCGCACAGATTGATAGATAGAGAATCTATAGAAAAATGAGCAAGTTGGCATCCAACTTTCAAAAAATTCTGAAAAATGTGAAGCAATTGGTAATAATTTGGATAAAAATCTTAAAAAAACCAGTATAACTTACTGACATTTCCTATGTATCCACTAAACTAATAGGCGAAATGGTCAGCATTCATTTCAATTAAACAGTAGCCCAGTTTACAAAATACCTTTTTGCGTTGAAACCTTTGATCAACACGCAGCGGTCAGTTTTTGATGAATTTATCATCACTGGCTGTCAGCCTCATGAATTGTGTTTCGTCGAGTAATCGGATTTTGAAAAATCGGCTTGCAAACGGTTGTTCCTTCATGAAATATCGTTGCCATTGGTGACAATGTTAATAGTGACTAAATTGCGAAATTTATGATAATTATTGACCAATAGACCGGTATATTCAATCAATTGACAGACTTTTGACCAATATGTTGGAGTATCTCCCCCCGCTCAACGATCATAATTTGCCTTATCCAGATACGATGCACCCAATCGTGGTGCATTTTGTCATTGCGATGGTGTTATTTTCGGTTTTATGCGATGGTATTGCCTACTTCACGCGCAATCCACGATTCTATGAAGTGAGCTGGTGGAATTTGTTTTTTGCAACCATTTCTATCTTCGTTGCCATTATTTTTGGGCAAATCGAAGCGGGCTTAGCTGAACCCTACAATGCTGCCGAAGCCACTTTGAATCTGCACACGCTTCTGGGTTGGTCTCTGTCGGGAATTATCGCAGCAATGACCGCTTGGCGCTATGTGTTGCGATCGCGCGATCCAAAAACCTTGCCCAATGCTTTTTTAGGGGTGGGAGTTTTGATGACCGTAATTGTGTGTTTCCAAATTTATCTGGGTGATGTTTTGGTTTGGGTCTACGGACTTCATACCGTGCCCGTGGTTGAGGCAGTGCGGGAAGGATTGTTGTAATGAATAATGATTTGATTGAGCAATTACAAAATCAGTTGGGGATCAATGGACTACCCTACACGATTCCGATTCATCCCAACTTGGTGCATTTGACCTTGGGCTTGTTTATTGTGGCGATCGCCTTTGATATTGTTGGGGTTTTGTTTCCCCTCGAAAAGCCGGTTTTCAAGTTTTTAGCGATTCCTGCCACGCGCTCTAATTTTTTTGATGTGGGCTGGTACAACATGCTAGCCGGGGCGATCGTCACCTTTTTGACGGTGGCTGCGGGCTTTTATGAAATGTTATTAGCTCGTCCACCAGCAGATGTGAAAAGTGCCTGGGGTTTGCAGGCCATGGAAACCATGTTGTGGCATGGCGTGGGTGGCGTTGTCCTGTTGTTATTAATTGTGGGCATGACCGTTTGGCGAGGATTTCAGCGATTTGTTTGGATGAAAGATCGATCGCGCCAAGTGCAATGGAGCTATCTTTTAGTGGGGCTAATCATCTTTGGTTTGATGTTTGTTCATGGAACCTTGGGGGCACAATTAGCCGCTGAATTTGGTGTGCATATCACCGCCGATCGCCTGTTGGATTTGGGTGAAAATCCTAACCTCGTTTTGAAATCATTCAATCCATGAAGATTCGCACCATCCTCACCCTAGGAACCCTAGCGATCGCCCTGGCCCTCGTCAGTTGGTGGATGGGGGAGCAGTCCTATACCTGGTTTCCTCCCCAAGCCTCGGCGGAATCCCAACTGATCGATCGCCTATTCAGCTTTTTAGTGGCGATCGGGACATTTATTTTCCTAGGCGTGGTCGGAACGATCGTTTATGTGGCGTTGTTTCAACAAGCCAGTAAATATGACACCAGCGACGGCCCGCACATTGAAGGAAACGTCACGTTGGAAATAGTCTGGACGGCGATTCCCTTCATTCTTGTCGTTGGAATTGCTGGCTACAGCTACCACATTTACGATCGCATTTCTATCTTGGGCCCCATGGAGCATGTGCATGAATCAATGGCACATAACATGGCATCAGAGACTCCAGCGATCGCTCCGGTTGCTGCTGAATCAAATGATAGCAATGCGATCGCAAATCCAGAGGTCGTGATTGCTGTGAAGTCTCGACAATGGGCTTGGGAATTCTATTACCCCGATCGGCAAGTCACCACGGCTGAATTGCATTTGCCAGCCGACCAACGGATCAGTTTGCAACTCACCTCGGAAGATGTCATCCACGGGTTTTATATTCCAGCCTTTCGGGTGAAGCAAGATATTATTCCAGGGCGTGCTATTACCCTGAAATTTACGCCCATCCGCGAAGGTCGATATCGTTTGCGCGACTCTCAGTACAGCGGCACTTACTTTGCGGCCATGCAAGCCGATGTGGTGGTGGAATCATCCGATTCCTATCAGCAATGGCTGACGGATGCGGCAAACCAACAGCCCACCGCCGCCTATAACCAAGCCTTTGATGAATTCCAGCGCTCCCCCGGTGGACGCACTGGCTGGCAAACAGTGCAACCAGCGCCGCCGCCCCTCGTGAACTATCCCGGCAAAGGAACCAGTTAGCGATTAGCTGTTTTGCTCAACCCAGTTTCATTAGGTTTTGATCGAAGATCTCGGCATTCCAGAATCATTTCCTCCAACCGATTTATGACCAATCTTGCTACCGAATCGATCGCTGCTTCTCAGCCACCCATGCCCGGAACGCCCAATGACTGGAAGCGCTTTTTTAGCTTCAGCACCGATCACAAAGTGATTGGGATTCAGTACCTAGTAACCTCCTTCTTTTTCTTTCTGGTGGGTGGCATTTTTGCCATGATTATTCGGGGCGAATTGATCACACCGGAGTCGGATTTGGTTGATCGCACCGTTTACAATGCCATGTTCACCATGCATGGCACAGTGATGTTGTTTTTGTGGACATTTCCTTGTCTGTTGGGTCTAGGAAACTATCTCGTGCCCCTGATGATTGGCGCAAGGGATATGGCTTTTCCTCGGCTGAATGCGATCGCCTTTTGGATGGTGCCCGTCTTCGGCACAATTTTGATGGCGAGTTTTTTGGTGCCGGGCGGCCCGGCCCAAGCCGGTTGGTGGGCCTATCCACCCGTCAGCCTCCAAAATCCCACGGGCAACCTGATCAATGGTCAGATGCTGTGGCTATTGGCGGTGGCGATTTCCGGCGTTTCGTCGATTATGGGCGCGGTGAATTTTGTCACCACGATCGCCCGCATGCGTGCCCCTGGCATGACTTGGTTTCGGATGCCGGTTTTTGTGTGGACGGTGTTGGCGGCCCAAATTATTCAACTGTTTGGTCTGCCCGCTTTGACCGCTGGCGCGGTGATGCTGTTGTTGGATCTCACCGTGGGTACGACGTTTTTTGATCCGGCCAAAGGTGGCGATCCGGTGCTGTTTCAGCACTTTTTCTGGTTCTATTCTCACCCGGCCGTTTATGTCATTATCTTGCCGATTTTTGGCATCTTTTCTGAGGTTTTGCCGGTCTATGCTCGCAAGCCCCTCTTTGGCTACAAAGTGGTTGCCATTTCATCCCTCATCATCACGGGTTTGAGTGCCATTGTTTGGGTTCACCACATGTTCGCCAGTGGCACACCGGGCTGGATGCGGATGATTTTCATGGCCACAACCATGCTGATCTCAGTGCCCACGGGGATTAAAGTTTTCGCCTGGGTTGCCACCATTTGGGGGGGTAAATTGCGCCTCAACACAGCCATGCTATTTGCCCTGGGTGGGCTGGTGATGTTTGTCTTTTCAGGCATCACCGGCATTATGTTGGCAGCAGTCCCGGTTGATATCCATGTGAACAATACCTATTTTGTGGTGGGGCATTTTCACTATGTGATTTACGGCGCAGTGGTGATGGGAATTTATGCAGCGATCTATCACTGGTTTCCCAAAATGACCGGGCGAATGTATTCCGAAGGGCTGGGGAAATTGCACTTTGCCCTAACCTTCATTGGCACTAATTTGAACTTCTTTCCCATGCATCCTTTGGGGTTGCAAGGGATGCCGCGCCGGGTCGCGTCTTACGATCCTGAATTTACGTTTTGGAATGTGGTGGCGAGCCTAGGAGCTTTTTTGTTGGGCATGTCTACCCTGCCGTTTATTTTGAACATGATTGGTTCTTGGGTGCAGGGTGAAAAAGCGCCCAAAAATCCCTGGCGGGCGATCGGGTTGGAATGGCTGTTGTCTTCGCCACCAACGGTTGAGAACTTTGAGGAACTCCCGATCGTGGTTTCTGAGCCTTATGGCTATGGCAAATCTGATCCCTTGGTGTCTAATCCCGACGAATTAGAGGTGGCCCATGAACCCAACTGAAACGGACTTGCGAGATGATGCATTGCCGGGAATTGCTGAGACCCATGATGACGCACACCATGCGGCCCATGGCCATGGCTCTCCTGGCGATCAAATGTTTGGTTTTGTGATTTTTTTGCTGTCTGAAAGTGTCATTTTCTTCAGCTTCTTCGCGGGCTACATTGTCTACAAAACCACTGCCCAAACCTGGTTACCAGAAGGTGTTTTGGGACTGGAGGTGCGCGAGCCGGCCATCAACACGGTCATTTTGGTGTCTAGCAGCCTCACGATTTATCTGGCGGAGCGCTATTTGCACGTTAAGCAGCTCTGGGGCTTTCGGGCATTTTGGCTGCTGACGATCGCCATGGGTAGCTACTTCTTGTATGGCCAGGCGATCGAGTGGAGCCACTTAGACTTTGGATTCACCGACGGGGTGTTTGGCGGCACGTTTTATTTGCTCACGGGGTTCCATGGTCTGCACGTCTTTGCCGGTGTATTGCTGCAACTAATCATGTTGGTGCGATCGTTCATTCCGGGTAATTACGATCGCGGCGAATTTGGCGTGGCTTCGACCTCATTGTTTTGGCACTTTGTGGATGTGATTTGGATTATTTTGTTCCTGTTGATTTACATCTGGCAATAACCCAAAAACAATCAAGATGAGGATCACAGGCGATTTTGAATAAGGTCAGCGATCACCCACCCAACCCTTCCCAATGTCAGTGAATCGGCAAGCAATTGTTTCAGTAGCTGAGTAGTCAGGACGATCTAATTATGATTATTGATGATTGCCATTACGACGTGATTATTATTGGTACTGGCGCGGGTGGCGGGACGCTAGCCCATAAATTAGCACCCACCGGCAAGCGTATTTTGATTCTTGAACGGGGAGATTTTATGCCCCTTGAAGAACAAAATCGCAGCAATGTGGATGTTTTTAAACGTGAGCGATATCACGCGCCGGAACAGTGGTACGACAACACGGGTGAACCCTTTTCGCCCCAAATGAACTACGCGATCGGGGGCAACACCAAAATCTATGGAGCCGTGCTGATGCGGCGGCGAGAACAGGACTTTGCTGCCGTTACCCATCGCGAGGGAATTTCACCGGCTTGGTGTGTGGACTATGCAGAATTCGAGCCTTATTACACCGCTGCCGAAGCGCTTTATAAAGTGCATGGCCAGGCTAACCAAGACCCCACCGAGCCATTTCGGAGCAGCGACTATCCCTTTCCAGCGATCGAATCTGATCCGCAAATTGCCGCCATTACGGGAGCGATCGCCCAGCAGGGATTGCACCCATCTGCCTTGCCCTTGGGGTTAACTCGCCAGGACGATGACCCCACCAATGATTCCGAAGTGAGTGGCGTGTTGCCAGCGGTGGAATATCCCAACGTCACCCTCAAAACCAAGGCCAAAGTCGTGGGGTTACATACCAACTCCTCAGGACGCTTGGTGAAAGCCGTTGAAGCAGATATTAACGGCAAGCCCTATCTCTTTTTGGGAGATTTGGTGGTGTTGGCCTGCGGGGCGGTGAACTCTGCGGCCCTGTTGCTGCGATCGGCTAATGATTGCCACCCGCAAGGACTAGCCAATAGTTCAAACTTGGTGGGTCGCAACCTCATGAAAAATCTGATGACCGCGATCGTGCAGGTCAGCAGCAAAGCCAATTCTGGTGCGTTTCAAAAAACCGTTTGTGTGAATGATTTCTATTGGGGAGATGCGGATTTTCCCTACCCCATGGGTCATATTTACAATACGGGCGGCTTGCTAACCGATGTGATTTTTGCGGAAGCGCCGCCGATGTTTTCAGTGCTGGCGAAATTCATGCCGGGATTTGGGTTACAACAACTGGCGACCCGCTCGATCGGTTGGTGGATTCAAACGGAAGATTTGCCCAATCCCAATAACCGAGTTTACCTGGATCAACACAAGCTTTGCATTGACTATCAACCCAACAATACGGAAGCCCATGATCGCCTCACCCACCGCTGGATTGATGTGTTGAAATCCCTAGAAAAGCAGCTCGATGGTTTCCCGGTGGGCACAATCCATCCTCGCGGAGAAATTCCGGTGCAGGTGATGGCCAACCAATGCGGCACTTGTCGGTTTGGGGATGACCCGGCGACTTCCGTGCTCGATCGCAACTGCCGCGCCCACGATGTGGACAATTTGTATGTGGTGGATGGCAGCTTTTTCCCCTCGAACGCCAGTGTTAGCCCCGCCCTGACGATTATTGCGAATGCGCTGCGGGTGGGCGATCACCTGCTCGATCGACTGGCTTAACTGGCTGAATCAAAGTCTGAGGGCGAATGACTCGCAGCAAGACGGGGCGATCGCAACAATCCTTTACAATCAATCTGGGTGATCGGGCGCAGTGCCAAACCGTCGCCGGTTGTCGGCAAGTTGCGGCATTTCTCAGCGGGCCAAGCCGCGCGATCGGGGTAGGATATTGGACTTGCACCCCAGCGCATTTGCGTTTCGTCAAGATTTTTGCGAACTGACGCAACCGTCACGAGTGGCTTGGGGCAAGGGGCAACTGATCATCTAAAACCCTGATCTGCCAGTGCGAGATCGTAGGGAGCAAGGGGCTTAAGCCCCTTGTCTAGGTCGTAGCAACAGCTCCTTTCCTATCCAGCAACCGCGTCAGTTCTGAATTCGTCCAGTTAAGTTCCAGTCCCATTTTGAGTCACCATGCGTACCCACTACTGCGGTCAACTGCGCGCCGAACAGGTTGGTAAAACCGTCACCCTTTGCGGTTGGGTCGATCGCCGCCGCGACCATGGGGGAGTCGTGTTTGTGGACTTGCGCGATCGCTCGGGGATCGTTCAGGTGGCCTCGAACCCGGACTTGCCCGAATCGTTTCAAATTGCCGACTCCCTCCGCAATGAATATGTGGTGCGGATTACGGGAACCGTCACCCAGCGGCCGCCCGAGTCCGTGAACCCCAAGTTGGCTACTGGGGAAGTGGAAGTGCTGGCGGATCAAATCGAAATCCTCAGCGCCGTCAGCAAGCAACTGCCGTTCCAGGTTTCCACCTCCGAAAACGAAACCGTTCGCGAAGAGTTGCGGCTGAAATATCGCTATCTGGATTTGCGCCGCCCCCGGATGCAGCAGAACCTGCAACTGCGCCATGCGGTGGTGAAGGCCATGCGCCGGTTCCTGGAAGATGCCCAGGGCTTTATGGAAATCGAAACGCCCGTCCTAACCAAATCCACGCCAGAAGGGGCGCGCGATTACCTGGTTCCTTCGCGGGTGAATCCGGGCGAGTGGTTTGCCCTGCCCCAGTCGCCGCAGTTATTTAAGCAATTGCTGATGGTGTCCGGGTTCGATCGCTACTACCAAATCGCCCGCTGCTTCCGCGATGAAGATTTGCGGGCCGATCGCCAGCCCGAGTTCACCCAGCTCGACATGGAAATGAGCTTCATGTCCCTGGAAGAAATCCTGGACCTGAATGAGCAACTGGTTTGCCACATCTTCAAAACCGTCAAGAACATTGACCTGCCGCGCCCCTTCCCGCGCCTGACCTACGCCGAAGCCATGGATCGCTACGGCAGTGATCGCCCCGACACCCGCTTTGGGATGGAACTGGCGGACTGCTCGGATCTGTTCAAGGGCTGTGGGTTCAAGGTGTTCTCCGGCTCGATCGCGGCGGGTGGGATCGTCAAAACCCTGCCCGTGCCCGGCGGTAACGATGCGGTGTCCAACGTGCGGATCAAGCCCGGTGGGGATCTGTTCGCGATCGCCTCGGAAGCCGGAGCCAAAGGACTGGCCTTCATCCGCGTGCGCGACAACGGCGAAGTGGACACGATCGGAGCGCTCAAGGATAGCCTGACCCCGGAAATCACCGCCGAACTGCTGCAACGCACGGGCGCACAGGCGGGCGATCTGCTGCTGTTTGGCGCGGGCCCGGCGGAGATCGTGAACAAGACGCTCGATCGCCTGCGGTTGGCCCTGGGCAAAGAACTGAACCAGATTGATCCCGAAGCGATCAATCTACTGTGGGTCGTCGATTTCCCGATGTTCGAGTACAACGCCGACGAACAGCGCCTAGAAGCCCTGCACCACCCCTTCACGGCCCCCAACCCAGAAGATTTGGCGGATCTGAAAACCGCCCGCGCCCTGGCCTACGACATCGTGCTCAACGGCACGGAAATCGGCGGCGGCAGTCTGCGGATCTACCAGCGGGATGTGCAAGAGCAGGTGTTCGCGGCGATCGGGCTGACCGACGAAGAAGCCCGCGCCAAGTTCGGCTTCCTGCTCGATGCCTTTGAATACGGCACGCCGCCTCACGGTGGAATTGCCTACGGTCTCGATCGCCTGGTGTCGATTTTGACCGGCGAAGACTCGATCCGCGACGCGATCGCCTTCCCCAAGACCCAGCAGGCCCGCTGCTTGTTGACCGATGCGCCATCATCGGTGGAAGCCAAGCAACTGAAGGAATTGCAAGTGGCTTCGACCTACAAACCCAAGAAGCCGGAAGCCGAAGCCTCGGCCTAGGAGGGTGTCGCAAAAGCCTCAATTGCGACCTTGCGGATCTGGCAAACCGATGAAGACCAGAAGCTTCATCGGTTTGCCCCACGGCCGTTGATGCTTGGCCCTTGTCACCAGACAATTGGGCAGACCTCCTCTCAGCCTCATGACCTAAATCTCATTGCCTAAATCTCGTCGCCTAAATTACAAGGGCTGTCATCAGTAACTCGGTGACAGCCCTCTGTCTTTTTAAAGTGTTTTTAAAGATGGCTTGCGTTTGAAATCACGCAGACCTGTGACCTGTGACAACGGATCTGTTTCCCGATTGATGCAAATTAATCAGTACAAATAGACTGACTCGCTGTGCTTTTCTGGAACTACAATAAATTTCAAGGAAAACTCAGTAGAATTAATTCCTGAAAAAGGTTGAAAACCATACAAAAACATGATCGACCGTCATTTCTTGGGTTTCAACTACTTAGTTTGATTTGATACATGCTTTACATTTTTACTCTTTTTTACTAATTTTTTCGCTAATTTATATCTGTTTACAATTTGCCTGACTGACAATTAACGAAAGAGTTGGATAGCCTTGAGAAAATCAATGGGCGAAATGAGCAGCCCAGCGCTTTTTCCTGGGGTAGTAAATAATAGAAGAACTTCCCTTCTGCGATGCATATGGCTGCCTTGTCTGTCACCCTGACTCCTTTGGATCCGCAGGCTGCCTTGATTCAGAACCCGCTGATTGTTTCACCGGACACACCCGTGGTAGCGGCGCTCCAGCGGATGAGTCAGGTGCGATCGAGCTGTGGAATTGCGGAATCCACCGATCCTGAAAACAACAACCAGCAGGTGCTGCGAGAGGCTCGGGGGAGCTGTGTGCTGGTGGTGGATCAAGACCGCCCGATCGGGATTGTGACCGAGCGAGATGTGGTGCGGCTGTTGGCCGCACAAACCTGCTTGGATCAACTCACGGTCTCCCAGATCATGATCCAGCCCTTGGTGACCTTGCAGACCAAAACTTGTGAAGACCTGGACGTGATGGCGGCCATCACGCTGTTGCACAAACATGGCATTCGCCATTTGCCCGTGCTGGATGCAGATCGCCGGTTGGTGGGCTTGATGACCCACGAAAGCCTCTGCCAAACCACCCGCCCGATCGACCTGCTGCGGATGCGGTTGGCCTCAGAGGTGATGACCCAGCATGTGGTGGCGATCGCGGTCACCAGTTCCATGCTTGATGTGGCGCGGCTGATGGCTGAGTGCCAGGTGGGATCCGTGGTGATTGTGGAGCCGGGTGCAGCAGATGCAGGACAGCAGCCCGTGGGAATTGTGACGGAACGGGACTTGGTGCAGTTTCAATCCCTGGGTTTGGACTTTCAGCAGTTCACGGTGCGAGAGGTGATGAGCACACCGGTTTTCACCGTGGCCGCCGATAGTTCCCTGTGGTTGGTTCATGAGTTGATGGCCAAGCGCAACATCCAGCGCGTTTTGGTCATGGGCGATCGGGGCGAGTTGGTGGGCATCGTCACCCAAACCAGTTTGCTGCGGGTTCTGAATCCCCTGGAGCTATACAAACTGGCGGAACTGCTAGAGCACAAGGTGAACCAGCTCGAAGCGGAAAAACAGGCCCTGGAAACGCTGCATCACCAGGAACTGGAGCAGCGGGTGGAAACCCGCACGGCGGCCCTGCGGGCCAAGGCAGAACGGGAACTGCTGTTGGTGGCGTTGGCCACTCAGATTCGATCGTCCCTGAGCTTACAGAGCATTTTGGATACCACGGTGCAGGAGGTGCGGCGGGTCTTGCAGTGCGATCGGGTGAATATTTGGCAATTTCAAACCGCCGACAAGGCCCGGGCCCGGGTGGTGGCAGAATCAACGGACTTGCCCATTTCCATGATCGGCACGGAACTGGAGGGTACCTGGTTTCAGCATGACCAAGAACCGGTTTATCGGCAGGGCTACATCCGGGTTGAACCTGACGTGGCCGCCAGTGACATGGGCGGGTGTCACCTCCAGTTACCGATCGAGCTGCGGCCCCGCGCCAAAATTCTGGTTCCCTTGCTTTATCAGGAGGAACTGTGGGGATTGTTGAGCGTTTCCGAAAGCAAAACCACCCGAGACTGGTTGCCCGACGAAGTGAAATTGCTCAAGGGCCTGTCGGTGCAATTGGAAGTGGCCCTCAAACAGGCCATCACGCACCAGCAACTGCAACAGGAATTGGAAACCCGCACGCAAGCGGAAGCCTTCCTGCGGGAAAGCGAGCAGCGCTATGCCAATCTCGCGGCCGTTGTGCCCGTGGGCATCTTCCGCATGGATTTGCAGGGACGGCCCACCTACGTGAACGAACGCTACTGCCAAATTTTAGGCTGCTCCATTGAAGAGGGTCTTGATTGGGATTGGGAGCAAACCCTGCACCCGGACGATCGGGATTGGGTGTTGGCTCTGCGGGAGCAAAATCTGCGGGAACAATCCTCCTGTCAGTTGGAATGCCGGTTCCAATCGCGCGAGCATCGCCACGGCCCCGACCCCGATCGGGCCGTCACGTGGGTGGATATGCGGGTGGTGGTGGAGCGGGATGCCACGGGTCAATCGATCGGCTATGTGGGAACCCTCACGGACATCAGCGATCGGAAGCGATCGGCCCTCGAACTCCGCGAAAGTCGCCAGCGATACGCCAGTCTGTTGGCCGTGGCCCCCGTCGGGATTTTTCGCACCGACACTGCCGGCCATTGCCTATACGTCAACGATCATTGGTGTGAAATGACCGGCCTCGACCATCGGGCCGCCCTTGGTCATGGTTGGCAGCTCACCCTGCACCCGGACGATCGCGCCTTAGTCACCAATGGCTGGATGCAAGCCATCCAGACCAATCGCCCCTGGAAGGCCGAATATCGCCTGGCGCGTCCCGATGGAGAAGTGCTTTGGGTCTATGGCCAATCGGTGGTAGAGCGCAATTTCAACGGCGATATCGTGGGCCATGTGGGAGCCATCACCAACATCACCGATCGCAAACAGGCTGACTTTGCCCTGCAAAACCTGATCGAAGGAACCGCCGCCACTGGCCTCGATTTTTTCCCTGCCCTGGTCAGACATCTGGCCACCGCTCTCAATGTTTCCCACGCTTTTGTGGCCGAGCGCATGGGCAATCGAATCCAAGTGTTGGCCTTTTGGAATGCGGGAACCGTAGAAACGATCGCCACCTGTGCCCTCAACCACTTCGATCGGGAACTGCCCTACCCCTGGCACGGGGACTGCCACCCGCAGTTGCTTCAGTCTTTGTTTCCCCAAGTGCCTGGTCTGACGCAAATCACCGACAACAACTATCTGAGCGTTCCCCTCCAGGATTCCCACGGTCTGGAAATTGGTCACCTCTGCATCTTGAACCAAGGGCCCATTCAAGCGCCCCGCCGAGCCGAAACCGTCTTGCGCATCTTTGCGGCTCGGGCTGGAGCCGAACTGGAACGTCAGCAAGCCACCAACGCCCTTGAGCAGCTCAATCAGGATCTAGAAATTACGATTCAACGGCGAACCCAAGAGCTTTGGCGCGTTCACAATCTGCATAAGGCCATTCTGAACTGTGCCCCCTATGCGGTGATCGCCACCGACATCCAGGGGCTAATTACCACCTTCAACCCGGCCGCCGAGCGCATGTTGGGATATCGGGCCGCCGAAGTGATCCGCCAGCTTACACCGGAAATTTTCCACGACCGTCAGGAGGTGGCCGCCCGGGCTGCCCAGCGATCAGCAGAGTTGGGCGAGCCGATCGACCCAGGGTTTGAAGTGCTCGTGGCCCGGGCCCGCCAAGGCATTGTGGACGAAGATGAATGGACCCACGTTCGCAAGGATGGTTCCCGGTTTCCCGCCGCCCTTTCCGTGAGCTGCCTGAGGGATCGCAATGATCAAATCATTGGCTTTTTAGGCATTGCCCAAGACATTACCGATCGCAAACGTACAGAACAGGAAAATCGACTGCTCAAGGAACGGTTGGAGTTTCTGTTGGCTTCCAGCCCCGCTGTGATCTACAGTCGCAAGCTCGATCGACGCTACACCACAACCTTTGTTAGCCCCAATGTGGAATCCATCCTCGGCTACACGCCCCAGGAGTTTATTCAGGATGCAAACTTCTGGATTAGCCGAATTCATCCCCAAGATGTGGACAGGGTGCTCAGTGATCTCAGTGGTTCATTTGAAGCAGATCGCTACAAGTATGAGTACCGATTACTTCATGCGGATGGCTATTATTTGTGGGTGCGGGATGAAATTTACCTGGTGCGCGATGAGCAGAATCAGCCCCTAGAAATTGTGGGCTATTTTGCGGACATCAGCGATCTCAAGCAAACGGAAGCGATCGTGGTTCAGCAGGCCAAGCGCGAGACCCTGCTATTAGAAATTACCCAGCGAATTCGTCAGTCTTTGGATCTTTCGATCGTGTTTGAAACGGCTTGTCAGGAAATTCGGCAGCTCATGGAGTCCGATCGAGTTGGCATCTTTCAGTTTAATCCCGAGTCTCAATGGCAAGATGGCAGGTTTGTAGCGGAATCCGTTGATGACAAATATCCATCGGTGATTGCGGTTTCGATGGATGATCGCTGTTTTGGCGGAAGCTATTTCCAGCGCTATGCCCAAGGACAATATTGTGCAACCGACGATATCTATGACGGCAGCCTCAGCACCTGCCATGCGGATGTTTTAAAGCGGCTTGCGGTGCGGGCTAATTTGGTGATGCCTCTGCTTTGTAATGGAGCCTTGTGGGGGCTGCTTTGTGTGCATCAATGCATGAAAGTCCGGCATTGGGAGCTTTCGGAAATTGAATTAATTAAGCAAATCGCCAATCAATTAGAAATTGCGATTCAACAGGCCAGCCTCTATGACCGAATGCAAGCCGAATTATTAGTTCGCAAGCGAGCGGAAAGGCGAATCGCCCTTCAACTCCATCAACAGGAATTATTAGGCATTATTTCCCAACGAATTCGAGAATCGTTGGATGTGGCTGAAATTCTGCAAGTGGTCACCGACCAAGTGCGGCAGGTCTTTCAGTGCGATCGCGCAATCATACTTCAGGTGTTCCCAGATGGCCACAGCCAAATTTTTGAAGAATCTGTTGCGCCAGGTTTCCCAGTTCTCAAAAACCGCCAGTGGGCTGATGAGCATTGGTCCATAGAAATCTTGGAGCATTATTGGCAGGGAGAGCCACGAATTGTGCCAGATGTGATGAGCGATCGGTGGACAGATTGCCTACGGGAATATTCCCAAGCAGGACAAATTCAGTCCAAAGTGGTGGCTCCTATTTTGCAGGAGGTGCATGTTCACAGCGAAGATCGCTGGGTTTCCGTGGGGCACAATAACCGCCTGTGGGGAGTGTTAGTAATCCATGCTTGCCAGGAACAGCGGGTGTGGCAGGGGGCCGAGGCCAAACTTTTGCAACAAATTGCGAACCAGTTGGCCACAGCAATTCAACAGGCTAATTTATTTGAACAATTACAACGGGAGCTTCAAGAGCGCCAGCAGGCTCAACAGCAATTGACCGATCGCAACCAAGAATTGGCCGTTTCTAATCAAGAATTGGCGCGGGCCACTCGGCTAAAAGATGAATTCCTAGCGAACATGAGCCATGAGCTGCGAACGCCGTTGAATGCCATTTTGGGAATTACTGAAGGGCTTCAGGAGTCAATTTTTGGTCCCATCACTGAGCAACAGGAGCGCGTGCTGCAAACCATTGAACGCAGTGGCTCCCATCTTCTATCATTGATTAATGACATTCTCGATGTGGCCAAAATTGAAGCCGGACAGCTAGAGTTAGACATTGCAGCGGTTCCTGTTTCGCCCCTGTGCCAATCTAGTTTGGCGTTTGTTAAGCAACAGGCTTTCAAAAAAGGAATTCAACTGGCGATTCAGCTACCCCCCAAGTTGCCGGACTTGTTGGTGGATGAGCGCCGGGTGCGTCAGGTGCTGATTAATCTGTTAAATAATGCGGTTAAATTTACCCCCGACCACGGATCTGTTTCTTTGGAAGTTTGTTTGGGAACATCACGACGAGTCCCTAAACTGAACAGTAGTTTGGGAGAAACAGAAGTTCACCAGTTTTTGGAAATTTCGGTGGTGGATGACGGGATTGGAATTGCGCCAGAAGATGTCCGCAAACTCTTTCAGCCCTTTATGCAGGTGGACAGTGCTTTGAATCGGCAGTACACCGGCACAGGGTTGGGGTTAGCGCTGGTGAAGCGAATTGTTGAATTGCATGGTGGAGAAGTATCCCTCGTGAGTGAAGTAGGTGTTGGCAGTCGATTTACGGTCGATTTGCCCTGTGCAAGTACGCTGTCTGGGCCGGATCAACCGGCAACGGGGGCGATCGAGGCGGCGGAACCCAGTCCGGCCGTACCTTTGGAATCGCCGTTGATTCTGTTGGCGGAGGATAACGAAGCCAATGTCAGCACGATCGTGGCGTATCTGCAAGCGAAGGGCTATCGCCTGACCCTGGCCAAAAACGGCGAGGAGGCCGTTGCTTTCGCCAAGGCCGCGCCGCCGGATCTGATCCTGATGGATATTCAGATGCCGGTGATGGATGGTTTGGAAGCCACTCGCCAAATTCGCCAAGATCCAACCCTGGCCAATGTGCCGATCATTGCCCTGACGGCTTTGGCAATGGCGGGCGATCGGGAACGATGTTTGGCGGCGGGAGCCAGTGATTACTTGAGCAAGCCGGTGCGACTCAAGCAGTTGGCAGCCATGATTCAAGAATTCCTCGCGGCCATTTCCTAAGCTAAGGGGACGGCCGTGGGCGCTGCGGATCTCACGGGATCCCCAAAAATCTGCCGATCGCGGCGATCGTGCCCAGGAAGCCGGTTCCGGGATCGAGCGCGAACAGGGGTGCGCAACCGGGTAAGATAACAGCCTGAATCATTGACCTTCATTTGCCCCAGCCCTCGTCGCCATGACTGCCCCGGTAGACGCGCTTCCCACCCAATACGATCCCAAAGCTGCCGAAGCCAAATGGCAGAGCACCTGGGAGGACTCCGCTGCCTTTGCGGCCGATGTCGATGCCGCTGGCGAGCCGTTTTGTGTGGTGATTCCGCCGCCGAACGTCACCGGCAGTCTGCACATGGGCCATGCCTTTGAGCATTCTTTGATTGATGCCTTTGTGCGCTACCACCGGATGACCGGGCGCAACACCCTGTGGCTGCCGGGGACGGATCACGCCAGCATCGCCGTGCAATCGATCCTGGATAAGCAACTGAAGGACGAGGGAACCGATCGCTTTGCCCTGGGCCGGGAAGCCTTCCTCGATCGGGCCTGGACTTGGAAAGAAGAATCCGGCGGCACGATCGTCGGGCAAATGCGCCGCCTGGGCCTGTCCGTCGATTGGGATCGCGAGCGGTTCACCATGGATGAAGGACTTTCCAATGCCGTGTTGGAAGCCTTTGTGCGGCTCTACGAAGATGGGCTGATCTATCGCGGCAAATACATGGTCAACTGGTGCCCCGCCTCCCAGTCGGCCGTGTCCGATTTGGAAGTGGACAACAAAGAGGTGGATGGCAGCCTCTGGCATTTCCGCTACCCGCTGACCGATGGTTCCGGCGAAGTGGTCGTCGCCACGACCCGCCCGGAAACCATGCTGGGCGATACGGCCGTGGCCGTGAACCCCAAGGACGATCGCTACAAGGCCCTGATTGGCCAAACCGTCACCCTGCCCCTGGTGGGCCGGGAAATCCCGATCATCGGCGATGAGTTCGTTGATCCCACCTTTGGCACGGGCTGTGTGAAAGTCACGCCGGCCCACGATCCGAACGATTTCGAGATGGGCAAGCGCCACAACCTGCCCCAAATCGAAATCCTGAACAAAGACGGCACGGTCAACGAAAACGGCGGCGAATTCTGCGGTCAAGATCGCTTTGTGGCCCGCAAGAACCTTGTGGCCAAGATGGAGGAGCTGGGCTACCTGGAAAAGGTGGAAGCCTATCGCCACTCCGTGCCCTACAGCGAGCGCGGCAAAGTGCCCGTGGAGCCGCTGTTGTCGTCCCAGTGGTTCTTGCAGGTGCGCCCCTTGGCGGAAAAAGCCCTGGCGGATCTGGAAAACAACCGGGAGCCGCTGTTTGTGCCCGATCGCTGGACGAAGGTCTATCGCGATTGGCTGCTGAACCTGCGCGATTGGTGCATTTCCCGCCAGCTCTGGTGGGGCCACCAAATCCCCGCTTGGTTCGTGATCAGCGAAACCAACGGCCAAGTGACGGAGCACACGCCCTTCATCGTGGCCCGCACGGAAGCCGATGCCCTCAAGCAAGCCCAGGCCCGCTACGGCGAAGGTGCAGTGCTGGAGCGGGATGAGGACGTACTGGATACCTGGTTCTCCTCCGGTTTGTGGCCCTTTTCGACGTTGGGTTGGCCCAATGAATCCGCGGCCGATTTCCAAACCTATTACCCGAACACGATGCTGGTGACGGGTTTTGACATCATCTTTTTCTGGGTGGCCCGGATGACGATGATGGCGGGCTATTTCACTGGTCAAATGCCCTTCAAAACGGTCTACGTTCACGGGTTGGTGCGGGATGAAAATAACCAAAAAATGTCGAAATCCAAAGGGAACGGCATTGATCCCTTGCTGTTGATCGACAAATACGGCACGGATGCGGTGCGCTATACCCTGGTGCGGGAAGTGGCCGGCGCGGGTCAAGATATCCGCCTGGACTACAACCGCAAAACCGATGAATCGGTGTCCGTGGAAGCGTCGCGCAACTTTGCCAACAAGCTGTGGAATGCGTCGCGGTTTGTGTTGATGAATTTGGCGGGGGAAACGCCGGCCAGCTTGGGTGCGCCGGAGGCCGATCGCCTAGAGTTGGCCGATCGCTGGATCCTGTCGCGGTTTAACCAAACGGTGCGCCAAACCCGCCACGACATCGATCACTATGGCTTGGGCGAGGCGGCCAAGGGTCTCTACGAGTTCATCTGGGGCGACTTCTGCGACTGGTATATCGAGCTGGTGAAACCCCGGTTGAATGGCGATGATCCGGCAGCTCGGCGGACGGTGCAGCAGGTGTTGGCGCTGGTGTTGGATGGGACGCTGAAGCTGTTGCATCCCTTCATGCCCCACATCACGGAAGAGGTGTGGCACGCCCTGACGGGGGCGGCGGCGACGGACTTTTTGGCCCTGCAAGCCTACCCGGTGGCGATCGAACAGGCGATCGATCGGGAGCTAGAAGCCCAGTTCGAGGCGATCATCAACGCGATCCGCACGATCCGGAACCTGCGGGCCGAGGCAGATATCAAGCCCGGTCAGAAAGTGCCGATCGTCCTACAACCGGAGACCGATCGGGAGCGGACGGCCTTTGAAATTGGTCGCGCCTACATTTGCAACCTGGCCAAGGTGTCTGACCTGACGATCCAGGGCGGTGCAACCTCGGTGGCTCCAACGGCAGACCCAGAACCGACCCTGATGGATGCGGACACGGCAGCCCTGCTAGAGGCGATCGCCACTGACGAAATGAATCTGGATGCGGACGAACTGGCTTGGGAGCAAAGCGAAAAACGGCGGGTGGCCCTGCTGACCCTGGCCATGATCGGGACAGCGGTCTTTGCGCTCTATTTGGCGCACAGCACCCTGGACGCGATCGACGAAATCCCGTTGCTGCCCTCGATCTTCCAGTTGATTGGTTTCTTCTGGACGGTCTACCACCTGCCCAAGACCCTGCTGTTTGCGCGCGATCGAGCGGCCTTTGCCAACGGCGTTCGGCAAACCAAACTGACCTACATCGGCGAGGGCAATCCCTTCGCGGTGCGGGCCTATCCTGGGGAAACCCCGGCCGCCGCTCCGACCAAGCCGCAGCCGCTCCAGTTGCCGGCCGCCCAAGCGCCGGAAGTGACCTTGCCGATCGACCTGGGCCAGGCGGAACCGGAAGCTGTCCCGATCGAGCGGGCCATGGCCGGCGTGGTGGGTACGACCCAAGTGTTGCTGCCCCTGGTGGATGGTGTGGTGGACTTGGCTGCCCTACGCGCTAAGTTGACCAAGGCCCTGACCAAGGCCGAAGGGGAAATCAAGGGGCTGTCGGGTCGCCTCAGCAATCCGGGCTTTGTGGACAAGGCTCCCCCGGAAGTGGTGGCCAGCGCCCGGGCCGCCTTGGCAGAAGCGGAAACCCAAGCCCAATTGCTGCGCGATCGCCTGGCCCAGTTGCAATAAATTGCCCCGAAAATCCTGAATTCCAGCAATTTCCTGAGTTCAAGAAACAAATCAGCGTATGGCTTCACCGGAGGGGACATGGTGCTTTATTTAGCCCAAGTGCAACAACAGGAAACGGATCACTCCCTAGCCCTGATGCCGCTGGCGGTGCAGTCCGTCGATCGGGGATGGCAAATTACCCGAGAGCGCCAACGCCAGACCCTGCCCTTGCCGGAACAGGCCCAATGTCATCCCCAGCAGTTGGTGCTGATTGAGGTGGACAACGCCCAATTGGTGACCGACTGCCAGGATGCAACCGATTGGATTTTGGAGCTGATTAAAACCTACTTGAGCTTGGGAGTCACGCCCGAGGAGTTGGCCCACGAAGCCAACCGCCTAGAGCAGTGGAAACAGTCTCTGACCCTGCAAAATCAAGAGCTATCGCGGCGATCGCTGGAGTTGGAAATTCGCCGCGATCAGCTACAGGCCCTGGAAGCGGCCCTCAAAACATCTTCCCCGGAAGATGAGGAAGCCGCCGAAGCCACTGAGGATTAGTGGGGGAAATCAGTAATGTCTTTTTTATCCAAAGAAACCCTGTTTGGTTTATCTCTGTTTCCCTATTTGGGGTTTCTGTGGTTTTTGACGCGATCGGGTCAAGCGCCCAAGCTGGGTCTGATTGGGTTTTACCTGACCCTTTTATTCGTGGCGATTACCATTCCCGTCGGTATCTACGCCCAGGTGCATTACAACCAAAGTCTTGCCGATGTGGACTGGCTCCATGGCAGCGCGGAGGTTTTCTTGACCTTGGCGAATTTGACCTTGGTGCTTGGGTTTCAACGGGCCATCAGCCAACTGAAAGCCACCAAAAAGGCCCCATAGGCCCGCTAGCCCGCTGAGTTGGGGCCCCAAACTGGGGTTGCCCAGGATTGATGCGGTGGGGATGGCTCAGCGGGCGGCGGCTAAACCGCTAGTTCTGGCAGCGGGAACATTTCACCCCGCAGATAAGCTTCAAAGTGCTCTTTGAAGTAGCGCCAAGAGGTCATGTTTTTCTGGGTGCTGTGGTGATCAGGCGCGTGGCGATACTTCGGGAGACGATCGCGGATTTCCGTTTGCAGCAGGGGCGGCAAGGCCTCGAAGCCCGCCACCCGCTGACCACAGGCGCTGTAGACCAACTGCCCGGAGCGATCGCCCATTTTCATCCAAGGCAACCAAGGGCCAATCCGATGCCAGGCAACGGTCATGGTTTCAACGGCGGCCAACTCCGGATTGGTTAGCTCCGAAAGCGGAACGGTCAGCTTGAAAAACTCAGCGGCGCTGTAGTGGGGGCTGGGGCTGTAGTCCTGAAAGCGCGGGTCATTGCCCAAGGGGTTGGGATAGGCCGGAAACACGTCACAGGTAAAAATCACCGCATCGCCCGCCAGGGTCGCTCCGAACGTGCCCGTGAGGCGACTTTGCACCGGGTCATTGGCCACATGCACCACCGGCACGGTTTCCCCCGTCCAGGGATTATCCCAACTGTGGAGCACGGCCCCCGTATCGGGATCCAAATAGTAGGTCAGTTCCCGGGACACCAAGCTCCAACTACCATCTCCGTTGTTCACACCCCGGGCCACGTTCATGCCCACGATGTCAAACAGGTGGCATTGGGTTTGGTCAGGCAGCATGGCGTAGATGGAGCCAGTCCATTCCACATACACGTCCCGATCGTCCGTGGCGGCTCGGGCCTTGAGGAAAGTAGCCGCATCAAATTCCGATCGCCCGGAGCCAGGCGCGATCGGGTGAGGGCGGGCCGGTGCTGGGGAACTGCGCAAGGAACTAGGGTTGCCGGTCTGGATACTCATGGTTCAGCCTCCACCTCGGGGGATTGGCCCAAGAGAACTGTGGCGTGGTTGACACGCTTGTCACAATTTCAATATATCGCAACAAATTTTAACAGTAACCCTCGCTACGGTTTTTCTGGACTTCAGAATCTGCTTGGGATCGCGAATTCCCGTTCGATCGGCCCGGGAGCGATCGGGCTGAAATGGCTTTACTGTCAACCCCTTGTCAATTGCCACCGAGCAACGGACACTGGACGTGGAAGTGGATTGGCAGCGCTAGAGGTCGTCTTGTGAAAAGAGTTTTAGGCATCATCCTAGGCGGCGGAGCAGGAACCCGCCTGTATCCGCTGACCAAATTACGGGCAAAACCGGCAGTCCCCCTGGCGGGCAAATATCGGTTGATCGATATTCCGGTTAGTAACTGCATCAATTCCGAAATTCTTAAAATCTACGTCCTCACCCAGTTCAACTCTGCCTCGTTGAACCGTCACTTGTCCCGGGCCTATGCCATGTCCGGGTTCACCGATGGTTTCGTGGAGGTTTTGGCGGCCCAACAAACCCCCGATAGTCCCAATTGGTTCCAAGGCACTGCCGACGCGGTGCGGAAATATCTGTGGATTTTTGCCGACTGGGACGTGGATGAATACGTCATCTTGTCCGGCGATCATCTCTATCGGATGGACTATCGAAAATTTGTGGAGCATCACCGCGCCACCAATGCCGACATCACGTTATCGGTGATCCCCATTGATGAGAAGCGGGCCTCGGATTTTGGCCTGATGAAAATTGACGGCAACGGCCGGGTAACAAGCTTTAGCGAAAAACCGAAGGGGGATGCCCTCAAGACCATGGCGGTGGACACCACCGTTTTGGGTTTGCCGGCTGACCGGGCCCAGGAGATGCCTTATATCGCCTCCATGGGTATTTACGTCTTTAAGAAAGAAGTTTTGATTGACCTGTTGAATGAGTCCGTAGATCGCACGGATTTTGGGAAAGAAATCATTCCGCAGGCGGCTCCCAATTACAACGTTCAAGCCTATTTATTTGACGGTTATTGGGAAGATATTGGAACGATCGAAGCCTTCTTTGATGCAAATTTAGCGCTGACCAAGCAACCGCAGCCACCCTTTAGTTTTTACGATGAACATGCGCCGATCTATACCCGATCGCGCCATTTGCCCCCCACGAAAATTTTGAACGCCCAGGTTACCGATTCGATCGTGAGTGAGGGTTGCATCCTCAAAAACTGCACGATCGAGCATTCCGTGTTGGGGGTGCGCTCTCGGGTTGAATCTGGCTCTGTGATTGACAACGCCCTGTTGATGGGAGCGGATTACTATCAACCCTTCCCCGAGCGGATGGACTGCCTTGAGCGGGGCTACGTGCCGATCGGGATTGGGCCAGATTCCACAATTCGCCGCGCCATTATTGACAAGAACGCCCGCATTGGCCAAAAGGTGGCGATCGTCAACAAGGACAATGTGCAAGAGGCCAACCGCGAGGAGTTGGGCTTTGTCATTCGCAGCGGCATCGTGGTGGTTCTCAAGAACGCCACCATTCCTGACGGTATGGTCATTTAAGCCATGAGCATTTGACCCGGCAATCCGGTTGACCGGAAACCGGGTTATTAAAACGGCTGAATTGAAGTGCTCAGGTCGATCGGGCAGTGCTCGATCGAGTATTGGTCGGTCAAATATTGGTCGATCGGGCAGTGCTCGATTCAATCGATCGATCCAATCAACTGAATTGACCGGATCTATCGGATCTATCCGATCGGGAGTGGGCATTCGCTGGCTCCCGATTTTGTTTTGCTGGCGGTGGGATGGTTGCCTGCTCGATTGTGGAGCGATCAGGCCAACAGCGGATCAAGTCCCGAGTGCCATTCGATCAAAGCGGACTCGAATCGCGATCGCCCGGCAACGGGGCTGGGTGTATATTTTGGTGAAAAGTACTATAATTGCCATACTTCACCCGCCTATCTTCATACTGCCGTGTTTGCAGCCGCGCTCGATCGCCCCACCGCCGTTCCTCACGATCTTTTTGCTGCCATTCGCGACCTCAAGCGCGAACTCAACGCCGTCATCTTGGCCCACTATTACCAAGAATCGGAAATTCAAGACATTGCCGACTATATTGGCGATTCGTTGGGCCTCTCCCAGCAGGCAGCCCAAACCGATGCGGATGTGATCGTGTTTGCGGGAGTTCATTTCATGGCAGAAACAGCCAAAATTCTGAACCCCCACAAGCAGGTGTTGTTACCGGATTTAGAAGCGGGCTGTTCTTTGGCGGACAGTTGCCCGGCGAGTGAATTTGCCGCTTTCAAGGCTCGCCATCCCGATCATTTGGTGATTAGTTACATCAATTGCACCGCTGAAATTAAGGCCCTGAGTGACATTATTTGCACCAGTTCCAATGCGGTCAAAATTGTGCAACAAATTCCCCCAGAACAACCCATTATCTTTGCGCCCGATCGCAACTTAGGTCGCTACGTGATGCAGCAAACGGGTCGCGAGATGGTGCTTTGGGATGGTAGTTGCATTGTCCATGAAACCTTTTCGGAACAAAAATTGGTGCAACTTCAGGTTCAATATCCTGAGGCGGAAGTGATTGCCCATCCTGAATGTGAACCGCCCCTGTTGCGTCATGCCAGTTTCATTGGTTCCACCACGGCCTTGCTCAACCATGTGCAGCGGAGCGATCGGGCGGCGTTTATTGTGGCCACGGAACCTGGAATTTTGCACCAAATGCAAAAGGCAGAACCCCAAAAGCAATTCATCCCCGCGCCACCCGAGGGCAATTGTGCTTGTAATGAATGCCCACACATGCGGCTGAATACTTTAGAAAAGCTCTACTTCTGCATGAAGACGCGATCGCCTGAAATCACGATGGATGAGTCCGTGCGATCGGCAGCTCTCCAGCCCATTCAACGAATGCTGGCGATGAGTTAGTAGCTGTTGATTTCTAAACCAGTCATGCAAAAAGGGGCTAATTCTTAAAGAACTAGCCCCCCTGTTTCGGAAAACCGAAGATTAAAGTTTTGCGGGAAAGTTTTACGAGCAAGCTTTGCGGGAAAGCTTTACGGGAAAATTCTACGGGTTAGGAACCGATGCCACATCACCCGGGAGAGCTTGCAGGACTTCCAACCGGACGGAAGCCACTCCGGAACTGTACATGTCGATTTCGCGAGCAGCAGCCACCGACAGATCAACAATGCGGCCACGGGTGAAAGGCCCGCGATCGTTAATCCGCACAATCACCGATCGACCGTTGCGCAGGTTCGTGACCCGCACCAACGTGCCAAAAGGCAGGGTTCGGTGAGCAGCGGTGAGGGCGTTTTGGTTAAAACGCTCGCCGTTAGCTGTGCGGTTGCCGTGGAAACCGGGCCCATACCAGGAAGCCTGTCCCGTTTGGCTCGATCGCACCGCGTAGAGCACCCCGTTATGTCTCAGGCCATTAGCGTTGGGATTGCCCAAAGCATCATCGCCCGACTGGTTCGAGGCAGCCCGCATCCGCAACTGGCCGTTGTAAGCCAAGGGTTGAGCATTGCCCAACTGGCGGCGCAGGCGGTTGGTGACCTGCACTGCATCGGCTGAGTAGCTGGCAGTGGGTTGGGGGGCAAGGGTGGTTTGGTCGATCGCAACCAGCGGCTGGCCGCCCATCGTCACCCAATAGCGATTTTCGCGGTTGCTCCACTCGTAACGAATGGCCTGGGGATCCACACCGTTGGCGTGGCGTTGGTCAATTTCGCGAGCGGTGGCGGTGGCCCGTTCCAGGGCGTTGGTGGTGCTGGCTTCGTCGTTGGCCAGGAAAGTTACCACGGGGATGTTGCGAACATAGAGCGTCACTGCTGGCCGGTTGCCCAGTTGGTGGGCATGAACCTTGGTGATTCCGTACAGTTGCGACCCGATCGCGGTGGGCTGTGGAATCGCAGCAGCGGCGCTGATGCGCGCGCCAGTCATTTCAGCGGCTGGCTGGAGGGCCAGGGTGGGAGCGGTCAACTCCGCTGCCAAGATGACTGAGGGGGTGGGCTGAGCTTGGGCCGGAATGGGTTGAATTTCTTCCCCAAGGGCGGGAGCTTCAGCACCGAAGGCGACGGCGGCCACCGAGGCAGCCAACAACGTCAATTTTTGAATGGAATAATTCATGGCGTGGTGGGGTAAACGTCACGCGCGCCTCAAACTAGGTTCAGTGATCAGGCTCTGGCCGTCCGATGCTCACGAACATGCAATGGTCGAAGGGAAACGAAGTGGGAGCTAGTTGGAGTTAACTGACAAAAGACCACCAAGGGGCGATCGGGAAAGTTAAAGACGTTGGCGCAAAATGCACCGGAGCATCAACAGGTTTTGGAGTATCAGTTAATCGCTGGGGAACTCAGGGGGAGTTCATGGAGGTTAGTCAGGGGCGATCGAACTCGATATTGCAAAACCGGGAACCTAGGAGGTCTGTCGGTTGGTCATGCACCCTAGCAGAGCATCAACACAGCGGTTCCGAAGTAACCAAGCGTCCGTCTAAACTCCAGCGCAACATTCAGCACAGTGGAGACGGCGGCTTTGGTGAACTCGGAGGCTGGCCAATGCCGGAACCCAGTTAGCAATAGTTTCAAGGAACCAAAGCTGGGAACCAACGCTGCACAGGGCAACAACACAGTGGACAGAAAGCGATTGGCCGTGGCGATCGCAATCAATGGGTGGATAGCTGAATCGGCAAGAGTTCCAACCGCTTCGCACTCTCCGGCAGTTGCCACCAAGGGTTTTGTTAAGAACCGCAAAGTTTTGACTGCAAGATTGACGTAGGTTACCACAGTCAACCGCAGCAGACCGCCTGATCCCCAGTGGCGGCGCTCTGGGTCTGGCATCGGTGGGGATCGCTCCCTGCTCGATCGCCATGGAAAACAAAGGATTTCAGCCCCTTAGGCTCGATCGTCGTTTTAATAAAAATTTAAGATTTCCCGACCCCAAATTAGTTCCTTTGGGAGCGCCCACAGGACAGAATCGCAACTGGCTGAAGGCTGGGCTAAACGCTTGGAAGGCTGAAGGTTCATAGTGCTTGCGGCAACCTGAATGCTAAAATCCATGCCGTTCAGCGCCCCGCCCCCAACGATTTATTTCTCAAGGGTTATTTCTCAAGGGACTATTTCTTAAGGGATTACTTCTCAAGGGATTATTTCTCAAGGAAAGTCTCCCTCAGGAGCGGCGGGCGACTTCGAGAGGAACAGCAACCGTGGACTATCGGGAAGCAGGGGTCGATATTGAAGCGGGTCGCGCCTTTGTGGATCGCATTCGCGATCGCGTGCAACGCACCTTCCGTCCTGAGGTGCTTGGGGGACTGGGCGGCTTTGGCGGTTGTTTTGCGCTGCCCACGGGCTATCAGGAGCCGGTATTGGTTTCCGGAACCGATGGCGTGGGTACAAAGCTGGAAATTGCCCAAAAAACCGGTCAACACAACACCGTGGGCATTGATTTGGTGGCCATGTGCGTCAACGATGTGCTGACCTCTGGAGCCGAACCCCTCTTTTTCTTGGACTACATCGCCACGGGCAAACTGCGCCCGGAGGCTATGGCTGATGTGGTGGAAGGCATTGCGATCGGCTGTGAGCAGGCGGGTTGTGCTCTGCTGGGCGGCGAAACGGCCGAAATGCCGGGATTTTATAGCGAAGGAAAATATGATTTGGCGGGCTTTTGCGTGGGCATTGCCGAGCGCAGCCGCCTCCTGACCGGTGCTCAGGTACAGGTGGGTGATGTGGCGATCGCCCTGCCCAGCTCAGGACTGCACAGCAATGGGTTTAGCCTGGTGCGCAAGGTAGTTGAACAGGCGGGCCTAACTTGGGGCGATCGAGTGGCAGGGCTGACGGGCGATCGCACCTTAGGTGAGCTGGTACTCACGCCCACCCAAATCTATGTTCAGCCCATTTTGAACTTGCTGAAGTCTGACCTGTCGATCCATGGCATGGCGCACATTACCGGTGGCGGACTGCCGGAGAACTTGCCGCGCACCTTGGGGCCGAACCAAGCCGTAGCGGTCGATCGCAACAGTTGGCAAATTCCCCCCCTGTTCCAGTGGTTGGCCCAAACGGGCGATGTGCCAACCGCGGCCATGTTCGATACCTTTAATATGGGCGTGGGCTTCGTGGTTTTGGTGCCTGCTGCTGAAGCTGCGGCTGCCTTGACGCAGTTCAATCAATTGGGAATTGCTGCTTGGCAATTAGGCGAAGTGGTGGCAGGTCAGGGCGAAATTCTAGGGCTGTTGTAATCAGGGCTGGTTCATTAGCTTTTTGGCTATTTTTGCCGATCTTTTCGCATTCTTCCTTCTGATTGGAAGCGGCTGAAAGGCGGTTTGGAAGAAGTTTTGATCCTGTCATTGCTGTTGCGTTTGAGAGAGCTGCTGTGCTGCCACTTGCCTTGCAATTCACTTCGCCAGGGCCCGTTTTTCTGAAATTTGGCCCCCTCATCATCCGCTGGTATGGACTCTTAATTGCGATCGCCCTGATGACGGGCGTGAGCCTATCTCAATGGCTAGCAACTAAGCGTCGAATTGATCGGGATTTGGTTGCCGATGTCTCCATTTGGTTGGTGTTAGCTGCCTTGCCGGCCGCTCGGATCTATTACGTGCTGTTTAATTGGTCAGCCTACGCAGCCCATCCGGAGCGGATCATCGCCATTTGGGAAGGCGGCATTGCAATTCATGGCGCTATTTTGGGTGGCCTGGCGGCATTGTTGCTGTTTTCTCGCCTCAACAAAATTCCCTTTTGGCAGTTGGTGGATGTCATTACGCCTTCGTTGATTTTGGGCCAAGCGATCGGGCGGTGGGGCAATTTCTTTAACTCCGAAGCTTTTGGGCGGCCAACGGATTTACCTTGGAAGCTTTATATTCCGCCCGATCGTCGTCCCTTGGGCTATGAAGGATTTGAGTATTTCCATCCCACATTCCTGTACGAATCGCTCTGGAATTTGGGAGTTTTTGGGTTATTAATGACCCTCTTTTTGCGGTTACCCAATTTGCGACCCGGGACGATCGGTTGTGTTTATGCCGTGACCTATAGTTTAGGTCGAGTTTGGATTGAAGGTTTACGCACCGATAGTCTGATGTTTGGCCCCCTGCGCATGGCCCAGATGGTGAGTTTGACCGGGGTAATTTTGGGCGGTTTGGGTTTGTTTTGGCTCTATAAACTTCGTCGATCGCTGCCTGATGTGGTGAGCGTGGGTCACGAAGCTTCCAATGGTTAAGACTCCATTCTAATAATTATCAGAGGTAACCCAGAAAAACAGGAATTAGGCTGAAAAATTAGGGCAATAAAGCTCCCCAGTTAAGACCCCAAAATAGAGATCTTCAACGGCCAAAAAATCAAAACCAAGCCAACTCAACTCAAAACCAAACTAACAAAGCTACAGAATTACCAGCCAAGTAAACCCGTTTCCTTGATCGTTGGAGATCGCCATGCACAGCAGCCCACCCGATCGCAACTTCTTGGAGCCTTGGTTCCGATCCCTATCCAAAATAGCCAGGCTCGATGGCTTCGGCTGGCATTCTGGACTGCAAGCGATCGGCAAGGGACGCTTGGCCCATCGCGGTCTGGCCTTGCTCATCTGTTTTGGATTGATGGTGGGCGGCTGTGGATTGCCCCAAGTTAGTGCAGAGTCTCGGTTGCTATTGCCATTGTCCGTTGATTTTTTGGGGGCCTATTTGTTGCCCACTCAAGAAATTATGGACACACCCGTGGGAGGGCTTTCGGCCTTGGCATACGATCGCCAAACCGATCAATTTCTGGCCCTTTCTGACGATCGCTCTAACTTGGCTCCCGCAAGGTTCTATACGTTCAAAATTTCCTGGCGATCGACCGACAATCCTAATCCTTCTAGGGCCTCTATTTCTAATCAAAATTCAGTACCTTCATTGGTCAAAGCGGGGCAGACGATCGATCGCGTGACAGTTGAAAATGTCACCATTTTACGAGATGAATCGGGTGAGCCTTTTGCAGCAGGAGAAATTGATCCTGAAGGGTTAGCAATTACCCCACGAAATACGGTTTTAATTTCCAGCGAAGGCGACGTAAAACAGGGCATTCCGCCCATGATTCGCGAGTTCGATCGCAAAACGGGCATGGCCACGCGATCGCCCCTGCCCTTGCCCAGTCGCTATCTACCCGGCAACGCGGCGGACGGTTCGCCCCAAGGAATTCGCGATAATTTGGGTTTTGAGGCGCTGGGCATTGTGCCCGTGGGAGCGAATCCTTCCCCTGTGGAGCCGTTTCGGGCGTTCACAGCCACCGAAGAAAACCTGGCTCAAGATTTGGAGCCGAAACCCGAGAAAGCCGAGGGCGATCGTCCCACGATTCCGCCCCGATCGCGCATTTTACATTTCAGTTTGGGCGACGGGCCCCCATTTCCCATTTCTGAGCATTTGTACGAAATGGATCCGGCCAGCAGCACCGCCATTAGTAACGGTTTGGTGGATTTGATGCCCCTCGATCAAGGCGGCCATTTCCTCAGTTTGGAGCGCACCTTTGACCCCCTAGAAGGCTTTGGAGCCAAACTCTTTCAGGTGGAATTAGGAACCGCCACAGACACCTCCAGTTATGCCAATTTGCGGGGGGCTTTGCCCGATGTGAAACCCGCTTATAAAAAATTACTGCTGGACTTTAAAACCCTGGGCATCCCGATCGACAACTTGGAAGGATTGACCCTTGGCCCTCAATTGCCGGACGGTCGCCAAAGCATCATTTTGGTGAGTGACAATAACTTTCGAGAAGCACAAGTGACCCAGTTTATCTTGTTGGCACTGGATGGTTTTAAGGCTCAGTAAAAGGCTCAGTAAGCAGTTAGCTGAGTACTGAAGTCGTGGAGCAAGCCATCAAATCATCCATTAGGAAAATTGTTGGCTGCATAGGAAACCACTTTGGGCTGAAATTGCACTAAGTGCAGGTTATTCAGCAAGTCTTGGCTGTTGTACTGTCCCCAATGCTCAATTTCCAGAAAGTTGGCCCATGATAGCGCCGGTTTATAGACCCGAAAATAGCGCATGAGATGGAGCGAAGCAGCACTTTCCAAGGGGCCAATAAACTGATTGCTGGGTTGCCCAAAGTCCACTGTCGAAGCCCAAAGGGTCATTTGCGATCGGGTCAGAAAAAAGCAACCCGCGTGGGGATTTCCCGCTCGTTGGAATTGGATCGGTTGACCGAGAAACTGGCCAACCAAAACGCGCCGCTCAGTGAAATGGTGGGCAAATCCCGGATTTTGGCCAGTTTTGCTTTCAAAGTCTGGATCAACATAGACCTTGTGATAGTTCGCTGAATGATGGCTTTCTGGATGATTGCTGCCTAGTACATCAGGATGGGTTGAGCTGACCAAATGCGAGGTAGATGAGTCAGAGCATTCACCGACTTCACCGGTTGCCAAAGAACCGGCTGCTAAAGAATTATTGAGCCATGGATTTGACCATTCAAAACGATGGGGCTGCAAGATGGCGGCCTCACCTAGGAGTGATTGAAACCATTGTTGTTTCAGAAAAAATAGGGGATCACGAATGGTTAAATCGTCTTCCAAATAACAATAATAGTCATAATTTTCCGAGAGCCGATCGCCCAAAACTCGCTGGCAATAAAACCCTAATTCCCGATCGGGACAATCCAGGGCAATATGCTGAAAAAGATGGCGACTGACGGGTAATTGTGACAACAAATGGCGATCGCCCGTTGTGCAAAGCAGAATATTTAGTTCACAACTTGTCCATTGGTTTACCTGTTGAATTTGTAGTCCCTGTTGGGGCTGATCTTGGAAAGCGATTTGGCGAGTATTGAAAAGGCTATGCAGTGCCTGAATTCCTTGGCTGAGGGCAGCAATTCGCGGCCGGGGATCGCGCCTGGCGGAACCATATTTCCCATCAGCGTCAGGACGAAAAAAGTGCGGAATTGCCACCAAAATTCGCATTTTATACAACCCTCTCAACCCTAGGACGCACTGACCAAGGCCATCGATCGGGCAGCGAATCCCGCGTTGGAAAGCGCGTGGGTGACGGCTCCCGGATCGCGCACCCGGAATTGGGGGCCAAACCGCACTAATTCACGGCGGCCATCCTCCCCGCGCACAATCGCAATCACGGGCGTTTTGGCATCATCCCCCGCCCAATTCAGCAGCAAGGTTCGTAACTGGTGTTGTTGTTCAATGTTGCCGGCCAAATCGGCAGAAATCTCGATCGTTAACAGTTGAATTTGATCAATAGGTTCCGCATCTTCAATGATGAATTGGGGTTGATCATCACGGCGATCGACCTTGCCCCAAATCATCAACTGTCGATCGGGCTGAATCAGTGGGTGAATTCGCTCATAGGCCCGGGGAAACACAATCGCCTCCGCCTGAGCCGTCAGATCTTCAATTTGCACGATGGCCATTCGATCGCCCTTTTTGGTCACCACCGGCTTCACGGAATTCAACATCACAATGGCGCTGACCGTTGCCTTGTCATCGGGTCGCTCGCCCAGTTCTGACAGGTTCATGGGAGCCAACAATCGAGAGGGTTTTTGAATATCCTTCAAGGGATGATCGGAAATATAAAATCCGAGCAATTCCTTCTCCAAATTCAACCGTTCTTGTTTGGGATAATCTTCCATCGGTTGCGCTTTGGGAGCCAAATCCAACACATTGTCTGGCGTTTTGGCATGGCTTGCGGATTCCAGTCCCATGGACAAATCAAACAGATTGCCCTGGCCGCTGGCTCGATCCTTGGCCCGGCTATGGGCCCAGTCGATAATTAACTCCAAATCAGCCATCGATTGACGGCGATTAGCCTGCAAGCAGTCCAATGCACCGCACTGCACCAATGCTTCCAAGGCCCGCCGATTGACCGATCGCAAGTCAATTCGATCGCACAAATCAGCCAAAGATTTAAAGGAACCACCTTCCGATCGCGCCTGCAATAAACACTCGATCGCCCCCAATCCCAAGTTCCGAACTGCGCCTAAGCCAAACAGAATTTTGCCCCGTTTTCCTGACGCATCCTTGAGCGGTGTGAAGTCCACATCCGATCGATTAATATCCGGTGGCTCCACATCAATTCCCAGGCGCAAACAACTGGCAATATACATTTGCACCTTATCCCGATCGTCGCTGTTGGAAGTCAGCAACGCCGCCATATATTCAACGGGATAATTGGCTTTCAAATAAGCCGTCTGGTAGGTCACATAGCCATAGGCTGCCGAGTGGGATTTGTTAAAGCAATATTCCGCAAACTTCACCATCTGGTCAAACAAACTTTCGGCAATTTTGCTCTTGATGCCATTGCGTGCGGCCCCATCAACAAAAATGCTTTGGTGTTTTTCCATTTCCTCCTTTTTCTTTTTCCCCATGGCCCGTCGCAGCAGATCCGCTTCACCTAAGGTATAGCCCCCCAACTCTTGGGCCACCTTCATGATCTGTTCTTGGAACACCAAAACCCCGTAGGTTTCATTCAGAATGGGTTCCAACATTTCATGGTCATAGGCGATCGCCTCTCGACCGTGTTTCCGGTTAATAAACTGTGGAATCAGACCAGCATCAAGGGGGCCTGGTCGGTAGAGGGCCAAAATTGAAGAAATATCAGCCAAATTGGACGGTTTCAAATCCCGCACCACCTGGCGCATTCCGGAAGATTCCAACTGAAAGATCCCTTCCAAATCACCACTTGCCAGCAGTTTGTAAGCATTGGGATCATCTTCCGGCACACTGTCAATATCAATGGTTTTGCCACTGGTACGCTCAATGAGGTCAATGGTTTTTTGGATCATCGTTAGGTTTTTCAGACCCAAAAAGTCCATCTTCAGCAATCCAACGGCCTCAATATCTTCCATGTAATATTGAGTGATCACTGAGCCATCATTGTTCCGTTGCAGCGGCACGATTTCATCCAGGGGATCTGCGGAAATGACCACGCCGGCCGCGTGAACCCCAAAGGTTTTGTTCGTGCCTTCAATCCGCATTGCCATATCTAGCCAGCGGCGATAGGTCACCCCCGGTAGCGCGCCGGGAACCTGCTCATCTTTGTCATATTTTTCCTTAAATTCGGGAGCAGGCGTTTCACTGGAAACCATCACTTTCAACTTGGCCGGCTTGCCCCGCGAAACAGGAATCATTTTCGCCATTCGATCGGCTTCCCCGTAGGGAATATCCAACACCCGCGCCACATCCTTCAACACGGCTTTGGAGGTCATCCGGTTGAAGGTAATAATTTGCGCCACCCGATCAGTTCCGTATTTTTGGGTGACGTAATCAATTACTTGATCTCGTTTTTCAATGCAGAAATCCGTATCCACATCGGGCATGGATTTCCGTTCTGGGTTCAAGAATCGCTCAAACAGCAAGCCATGGTGTACTGGGTCAATGTTGGTAATGCCGAGGCTATAGGCAACTAGGGAACCGGCAGCGCTGCCCCGACCGGGGCCCACGGGAATATTGTGATCGCGAGCAAATTTGATGTAGTCCCAAACTACGAGGAAATAGGCCGAAAAGCCCATGCGTTGCAACATTTCCAGCTCGTAGGTTTGGCGTTCCACATATTCAGGATGTCGATCGATCAATTCCTGCCGCGAGGCCAAACCCAAGCGTTGACAAAGGCCTTGCCAAGCCACTTCTTCCACGTAGGTGTCAGCGGTGTGACCGGGAGGAACCGGAAATTCAGGAATCCGGGGTTGACCCAAGATGTTGTAATCTTCAATTTTTGCAGACACCTTGAGGGTGTTATTAATGGCCTCTTGAATTACGTCATCGGTGAGGTGATCGCGGAACAGTTGGGCCATTTCTTCGGCCGATTTCAGATATTCCGTGCCGCTGTAGCGCAGTCGTTTATCTTCTGTAATTAGTTTGCCGGTTTGGATGCAAAGCAATGCGTCGTGGGCTTCCACATCAAAACAGGAAATGAAATGGGAGTCGTTGGTAGCAATCAGTTGAATATCGAATTGGCGGGCTAACCGAACCAAGGCCACATTTACCACCCGATCTTCCTGGGAGCCGTGGTCTTGCAGTTCTAAATAAAAATCATCGGCAAAGATTTCTTTGTACCATTGGGCAACCCGTTCCGCCACGTCAAAACGCCCGGCCAAGATGGCTTGGGGAATTTCGCCCCCTAAGCAAGCACTGGTGACGATTAGGCCTTCGCGATGGGTTTCTAGTAGTTCTTTATTAATACAAGGACGGGCAAAAATGCCTTTTCCGCGCACCCCTTGCAGGTTGGAAACGGTGGTTAATTTAACGAGATTTTTATAGCCCTGTTTATTTTTCGCCAGGACAACTTGGTGATATTTCGGTAATTTTCGTTTGTCATCAAGGCTGCCATTGATGACATACATTTCGTTGCCAATGATCGGGCGAATGGGTTTGCCGCGACAAACTTTCAGCAGTTCGATCGCCCCATACATGACTCCGTGATCCGTCAGGGCGATCGCGGGCATTCCCAATTCCATGGCCCGATCGATCAAGGCGGGCAGTTGACTCGCCCCATCGAGCAGGCTGTAATCGCTGTGGATGTGGAGACCAACAAAAGACATGGCAGGAGAACCCGATCGAACCGATGGATGATGCGCTCTCCATTGTGGCCTATCGGGTTCCCGGGCGCGAGTGCCTCCAAAAGTAATCAGCCGGAACGAGCCAGGCTGCCGCTGCGTTCCACTAAATGCAGGGCGATCGAGCTGAGGGGAAGCACCTGTTTGGCCGCGCCCAGCTCGATCGCCGCTCGGGGCATTCCAAACACCACGGAACTGGCCTCATCTTGGGCGATCGTCCAGCCGCCCGCTTGGGACAGTTCCAACAGGCCCTTTGCGCCGTCGTTGCCCATGCCCGTCAGTAAAATCCCGATCGCCCGTTTGCCAAAGACCCGAGCCATGGCGCGAAAGGTGGCTGTCACCGAAGGGCAATGGCCATCCACCGGCTCCGTGCGAAAGGTGACGAACCGCCCTTGCAGATCAAACTCCAATTGATGACCTTCCGGCGGAAAGTAAATCACGCCCGGCTGCGGGGTTTGGCCCGCTTGGGCAATTTGAATCGACAGCGCGCAATTGAGGCTGAGCCAATCCAGCAATCCCCGCAAGAAACCCGTGCTGATATGTTGCACGCAAACCAGCGGCAGGGGAAAACGCGATGGTAATTGGCTCAAAATCTCCCGCAGGGCCTGGGGGCCGCCCGTGGAAGCGCCGATCGCCCCGATCGCCCGTTCGATCGCTGGCCCTTGCACCAGCACCGACGGCAGCGCGATCGTGGGTGACGGTGAGGGGGATAGCGATCGCCGCAGCTTGAAAACCTTCACCCCCGCCAGCACCCGAATCTTGGCAATTAACTGGGCCGCCACTTGAGCATATTGTTCCGGCGAACTCATCACCGGTTTGGGGAACACATCCACCGCACCCGCCTCCAGCAACTCAAACACCGTGCGCCGATCGTCTTCGCGAACGGAGTTGCTGATTACCAAAATGGGCCGGGGCGATCGTCCCATCACCTCGCGGGTCAATTCCAGCCCATTCATGCGCGGCATGTGCAAATCCGTGCAAATCACATCGGGATAGGTTGTTTCCAGCAGTTCCAACCCCTCCAGCCCCGTGCGGGCCGTGCCCACCACTTGCAGCGCACCGGTACTCTCGATCGCCCGCCGCAGGAGCCGGATGGCAATTTCGGAATCTTCAACCAACAGCACTCGGATGGGGGGTGGAGCCACTGGTATTCCCTGCCTGAAATTTTGGTGCTGCAAATCGGGAGGCAATTAATCTTTGTCTGATTTTTTGTCCTATGCCTATTGTCGCAAATTTCTGGGGGTTTGAAGCTAAAATCAGCAAGGATTTAATCAATTAGCCGATCCATTAGCCGACCATTTGCCGATTATCTTTTTGAGATTCTGATCCTGTCCGAGCCATTGCTTTTTTTGAAGACAATGATTCTGCTGCTTAGTTTTTTTGGAACAGCAAACAGAGTTCAATCGCCTTAGATTGCAGCGTTTCGATCGGGTCGCTGCCCCGCTTCAGGAGGGTTTCCTGCTCCAAGAGAAGCTGGAGGCTTTTTTGAAGTGCTTTGAGTCCCATAGGTTGCACTTCTTTCTTAATGAAAAAAAGTCGCTTGGGGTTGCCCAAATCTGCCGCCTTGGCAATCACCAAATCATCCCGCTCGCCCCGATCGAGCATCAGCTTCACCCACAGCCACAGCCGAAACTGGGTGACCAGAGAAGCATGAATTCGCAAAGGATTTTCATTCCGCGCGATCAAATCCGCAATCAGCTTCAAAGCTTGGGAAATTTGCCCCAGGGAAATGGCCTTCGCCAGCTCCAAACTGCTTTGGGTGGAAACGGAAACGAGGTGGTGAATATCTTCCTTGGCGATCGGGCGATCGCCCACAAATAATTGCAGCTTTTCCAGCTCGCTATAGAGTTGGCGCGTGTTGTTGCCCACCGCATTCACCAACAGTTCCGCCGCTTCGGGTTTAATTTTCACTTTCATCGCTTGGGCGGCCCGTTTCACCTGTTGCAACAGCTCCTCCGTTTTCCAGGGAGGAATCGGGGAAAATTCCTGAATTTCGGTGTTTTTGGCCTTCTGGAGCAATTTAGTGGACTTGAGGCGGCCATCGGGCTTTTGGCGGGAGGTGAGCAGCAAAATGGCATTGTCGGGAATTTGGGGCAGGGTGCGTTCCAGCTCTCGCAACCAATCGTCGGGACAGCGCTGGGCCAAGGCCGTTTCCGCCAGCCACACCAGCCGATCGCCCGCACCAAAGGGAGGAGTCACCGCCTGGGCCAGGGCCGCCAGCAGGCCATCCTCGTGATCGGGCGGGATTTTTTCAAAATTAAAGCTTTCCCAAGCCGCATCCACACGCGATCGCAACGGGTCGATCGCCCGCTGCATCGCAAAATCATCCTCACCCCAAAACCAATAAACCGGCATTTCGTTAAACGGTGGCGAACTCGCCCTCGGATGCTTGACTGGAGAATGGGCTAATGGGTTAGCCTTTGCCGCCCCCGATCAGGTAAAGCAACGCCATGCGCACCGCAATGCCGCTGGTCACCTGATCCGGAACCAAGCTCAGGGCCGGGTCATCCATCACATCGGAAGCCAACTCCACGCCGCGATTCGTGGGGCCCGGGTGCAACACCCGCACTTGGGGCTGACAGAGCCGCAGTCGATCGCGCGTAATGCCATAGCGTTGGTGATATTCCCGCAAGCTGGGCAGCAGGTGTTGGCTCATCCGTTCCTGTTGCAACCGCAAAGTCATCACAAAGTCCGCATCGGCCAAGGCCGGCTCCAGTTGCCAATGAATTTGGAGGGGCGATCGATCGGCCGTTGGCGGCAAAAATTGGGCAAATTCCCGAGGTAGCAAGGTTGGCGGCCCGGCCAAATGCACGGCTGCCCCGGCGGCCGTCAGGCTCCACAGATTCGATCGAGCCACCCGTGAGTGCAAAATATCGCCCACGATCGCCACCTTTTTGCCCCGCAAGTCCCCGATCGACGGTTTTTGGGGATTCAACACCTGGCAGATGGAGAACAGATCCAACAATCCCTGGGAAGGGTGTTCGTGTTGACCATCCCCCGCATTCAGCACACTCACCCCGGACTGCAGCCGATCCATCTCCGCCGCGATCGACTGGGGCACGCCGGCCTGCTTGTGCCGGATCACCATAATGTCCGTCCCCATGGCCAAATAGGTTTTGGCTGTGTCTAGGATCGTCTCTCCCTTGGTGAGCGAAGAGGATCCCGGCGCAAAATTGAGAATATCCGCTGACAGGCGCTTGGCCGCCAGCTCAAAACTGCTGCGGGTGCGGGTCGAGGGTTCAAAAAACAGGTTGGTGACCACTTGCCCCTGGAGGGTGGGCACTTTTTTGGTGCGACGGGACAACACCTCGCGAAAACTAGCGGCGGTGGTCAACACAGTGTCGTAGTCTTCGCGCGAGAACTCCGCCAACGATAAGACGTGGCGGTGCGTCCAGCTTGCAGTGGTCATGGGGCGAGGGGAAATGCGGGCCAGCAATCCATTGAAGCGCAAATGCAGCGCAAACGGGTGCGCTGGTGGAGGGGATTTGACTGGGCGATCGAATCAGGGGCCGATTGATCGTTCACACGGGAACTGGCACGGCGGTTTGTACGGTGGTTTATCTGCGCGGTGGTTTATACGGATTGGGCGATCGCGCCTTTGAAGAACCGATCAAGCACCGGCCAATCAACGACCAAGCACCCAATCAAAACAGCGACTCAGCACCCAATCAACACCCAATCAGCACTAGATTTTAAACACCCCATTCAGCCCCCGACCCAGCGCCACCCCGCCACCGACCAATCAGGGATCTGGCCCCCATTCAGACTCCATTCAGACCCAATTCAGAAAGCTTTCCAGTTCGGAGACGCTGGCTGACCCAAACCGGCAAGATTGAGTCACCTTCTTTTCAGCCCCCCTTCAGCACTACTCCTCGTTGGAATTTTCGCCATGATGCTCGATCGCCCCAAGTTTTCTCAGGCTTCGCGACCCGCAACCCCTCGCCACGCTCCTTTGGCCTTGGCGCTGCTGGCCCTGGCCGCGGTTCCGGGGTTGGCGGGCTGTAATTTGACCGGCGACCCTTCCGCCCAGGCAGCGGCAATTGATTCGGATCCGCTGCCCGACACGGTTTCGGTGGATCTGTATAAGCCGGACGGTGCTTGCAAAGGCTTGGTGGCCCAGTCGGTGAAAGTCCCGCGCGATCGGCCCTTGGAAGCGGCCGTGGGGCGGCTGTTGATTGAAGCAACCGGCGACAAACCCGATCCGGCCTTTGACCTGCGCCACTATCGCATCAGCTTGGACACGGCCAAGCGATCGGTCACCATTGACCTGCGCTTGAATCCCGATGGCCGCCGCAAGTTCCAATCCCTGTCCAGTTGCGAACAGTTAACCCTGTTTGGCAGTTTGCAAGCGACCCTCACGCGCAATCGACTTTGGCCGGTCGATCGGGTCTATTTCACCGACGGCGATCGCCCCTTGAGCCTATAAGGCAGTGACCAGGCGAGATCAACCCATGGGCAATGATTGGGGCAACGATGGGCAATCATCGGCAACTACGGGAAATCATTCAGCTCAATCCGCCTCCCCCGCATGGTAGGAACTGCGCACCAAGGGACCCGATCGCACCTGGGTAAATCCCAGCTCGCGGGCCAGCGCTCCCAGGCGGTCAAACTCTGCCGGTGTCCAATATCTCTGGACGGGTAAATGGTCTAGGGACGGGCGTAGGTATTGGCCCAAGGTCAGCCGATCGCAATTCACCGATCGCAAATCTTCCAGGGCTTGCAAAATTTCCGCTTCCGTTTCTCCATGGCCCAACATCAGCCCGGACTTGGTGGGAATGGTGGGATCCAGTTCTTTCACCCAGCGCAACACATCCAGCGATCGGTGATATTTAGCGCCGCGCCGCACGGGCCCTTGCAGCCGCTCCACCGTTTCCAGGTTGTGGTTATAGCAAGCGGGCCGCAGGGCCGCCACCGCTTCCACCCGCGATCGCTGCTTGGCCTGGGGGTCGGGCTGGCCGCCCCAAAAATCCGGGGTCAACACTTCAATTTCCGTGCCAGGGGATTGCGATCGAATGGCGGCGATCGTCTGTGCAAACACATTCACCCCCCCATCGGGCAAATCATCCCGCGCCACCGAAGTCAGCACCACATAGCGTAACCCCAACAGCGCCACCGATTCCGCCACCTTGCGGGGTTCTTTCGGGTCGATCGGCATTGGCGCATGGCCCTTGTCCACCTGGCAAAAGCCGCACGATCGGGTACAGACGGGCCCCATCAACAAAAATGTGGCG